>JBOHWA010001146.1:0-4985 GCA_050735855.1 Binatia bacterium | reverse complement strand
CCCGCACCCATCCCGCCGCCGACGTGCGGGCCGAGCGCGCCGCCGCGCAGCGCGCGCAGCAGGAGCGCGCCGGCGGGGCCGGCGAGCGATGAGCGCGGCCACCGATCCGCCGCCGATGACGCCGCTGCCGCGCATCGCCGCGCCGCCGCCCGAGGTGTTTGCGCGCGAGTACGTCGCGCGCTCGCGGCCGGTGATCCTGCGCGGCGCGCTCGACGACTGGCCGGCGATGACGCGCTGGTCGTACGACTATTTCCGCCGCCGCTTCGGCGAGCGCGAGGTGACCGCGGTGCGGGCCCGCGACGGTGCCATGTACGATCCGCAGTCGGGGCTCAACTACGAGACCATCCGCCTGGCCGACTACGTCGATCTGCTGGAGAGCGGCCGGCCGGTCGATCTCTACCTGGTGCTGCGCGTGCACGAGGCGATGCCGGAGCTGTTCGACGACGTCGTCCGCCCGCCGTACTGCCGCGACGTGAAGTGGTTCCGCTCCAAGTTCTTCCTCGGCGGCTACGGCACCAAGGGCCTGCTGCACCGCGATCTGCCCGAGAACCTCTACGCGCAGATCTTCGGCCGCAAGCGCTTCGTCCTGCTCGATCGCCGCGAGACGCGCCGCGTGCACCGCCACTCGTTGCTCTCCGGCGTGCCCAACTTCAGCCCGGTCGACGTCGAGGCGCCGGACTACGCCCGCTACCCGCGCTTCCGCGGCGCGCCGCTGTGGGTGGCCGACCTGGAGCCGGGCGACCTGCTCTACATTCCCCGTTTGTGGTGGCATTCGGCGCACGGCCTCAGCCACGGCGCCTCGGTCAACCAGTGGTGGGTGCGCGGCGCCATGCTGCCGGTGGTGCGCGCCGCCGAAGCGGTGATGCGCTGGCGCGACCTGCGCTTGTGACGCGCCGTGCTCAGAAACCAACCCACGGACTCAAGCCGATACGATCCGATTCCACTGACTCCAAACAAGGGTCCGCCAATTCTGGTCCGCGAAATCCGCACATCCGCGAAATCCGTGGTGCGCTCTTCCTCCTGCTACGGCTTGCGCGCCGCGACGATGCCGTACACCCACAGGCCGCGCTGCAGCGCCTCGTACTGCAGCACCGCGCCGATGCTGTTCTCGGTCTGCAGGCGGTTGCGCATGCCGACCACCTCGAGGGCGCGGCCGAGCGGGGCGGTGAGGCGGCAGACCAGCGCCATGCGGCGCGACGACGGCATGACCTGCGGGCTGACGTCCTCGACCTGCACGTCGGCGAAGCCGGCCTCGGCCAGGTCGGCGGTGAAGGCGTCGGCGGTGATCAGGTCGATGCCGGCCCAGCCGCGCACCCAGCGGTCGAGGATCTGCTGGTCGGCCGGCGGCAACGCCGCCGGGCTGGCGAAGTAGTCGGCGACGATCAGCCGGCCGCCGGGGCGCAGGCGGGCGAACGCATCGCGGGCAAATTGGCGACGGTCGGCGTAGATCAGGGTCTCCACTTGGTAGACGACGCTGAACGCCTCGCGCTCCAGGCGGTCCATCGTCGTGTAGTCCATCTCGATGAAGCGCACCCGGTCGGCGACTCCGCTGCGCTGGGCCTCCGCCTGGGCGAAGGCGATCTCGCGCGGGTTGATGTCGATGCCGGTGACGCGGCAGTTGCGGTGGGCGACCAGCCACAGCGAGCCGCCGCCGAAGCCGCAGCCGACATCGAGCACGTGGTCGGCGGCGCCGATGTCCACCGTCGCCGCCATGTGGCGGATCAGGTTGAGCACCGCGTCGACGTGGCGCGTGTGCGCCGCGTCGTGCAGGCCGTAGTGCATCGAGTGGGCGCGCCCCAGCCCCCAGAACAGGCGGTAGCCGAGGTGCGTCTGGTTGTAATACTCGACGATGCCCGGGACGGCGGCCATCTGGGCAGGGCCGGCGCGCGGCGTCAGTGGTCGGCGACAGGGCGCAGCGCGGCGGGGCGCAACGCCGCGTCGAGGGCCTCGAACAGCGCCCCGAAGTCGAAGTTGAGGATGCGGTTGACCTCGTGCGTCGGCGCGCACGAGCAGCCCGGCCCCTGCGGCGCCTCGAGCTCCTGGAAGGCGCGCAGGAAGCCGCGCGCGTGGCCGTTGCCGCGCTCCACCTGCTTCTGCGTCAGCACGCACGGCGCCACCGTGCCGTCGCAGAACACGTAGCCGTAGTAGCTGCCGGCGTGGCACTCGGCACACGAGCCGATCAGGCGGTTGGCGCGCTGCTGCTGCAGCAACGCCGCCGAGTTGCCGACCGGCCAGCCCTCCGCCTTGAGGTGCAGCAGCTCGTCCATCGTCGCCTCGACCTGCGCCCGCGTCACCGAATCCGCCACCGGCAGATCGACGTCGCCGACCGCGTCGTGCACGAGCTGGAAGTAGGCCCGCGTGCCCATCGCCTTGGCGACCTCGAGGACGTGGCGCACCGTCCCGATGCTGCTCGCCGTCATGACGGTCATCGTCACCACCGGCCGGTTGCGGCGGCGCAGCTGCTCGATCGCGTCGATGATGCGGCGATAGGAGCCCTCGCGGCGGCGCTGCGTGTCGTGCACCGCCTCGGGGCCGTCGAGGCTGATGCACACCAGGTCGAGCTTGGTGACGTCGTCCATGCGCTCGCTGACCAGCCAGCCGTTGGTGTTCATCGCGCTGTGCACGCCGACGCGGTTGAGGTGATGGATGATCTGCCCGACGCCCTTCTTCACCAGCGGCTCGCCGCCCATCAGCGAGACGCGCCCCATGCCGCCGGCGCGGAACTCGTCGATCAGCGCGCACCACTGGTCGGGCGACATCTCCGCCTGGCGCTTGAGGGGGATGGTGCAGTAGTCACAGAGGAAGTTGCAATGGTTGGTCAGCGACAACGTCATCTGGAAGGGGCTCTTGCGGCCCAGCACGCGGCGCGCCCCGAGGCGGGCGATCGGGCCGACCTGCTGCGCGGCACGCGCCAATGGGGCGAGCGCCGCGAGCCCGCGCGGGGTGTCGGAGCTGTCGGAACCACTGTGCATCACCGCACTCCTATCGGGGTCGCCAGACCTCGTGCAAGCCGCGTGGGCCCGAGCGCGCCGGCGGCGTGGGCCCCGGCATGACGGCGGTCGCGGATCACCGCATGGGGTCGCTCGACGATCCCCGCGTCGCCGCGGTGCTCGACCGCCTGCACCGCGCCGCCCGCCAGCCGCTCGGTACCGCCCGCCACGTCGCGGCCCTGCTCGGCGACCGCCTGCGCCGCCGCCAGCCGACGGTGCTCGAAGAGGTCGAGCGGCTGAAGCATCTCTACGCGCCGGTGACGCGCAAACAGGGTCGCCTGCTCTACCTGCTGGCCCGCTCGCTGCGCGCCCAGCGGGTGGTGGAGTTCGGCACCGCCTTCGGCATCTCGACGACCTACCTCGCCGCCGCGCTGCGCGACAACGGCGGTGGTGTGGTGCTCGGCAGCGACCTCGAGCCCGGCAAGATCGCCGCGGCGCGGCGCAACCTGGCCGACGCCGGGCTGGCGGCCCATGTCGAGATCCGCCAGGGCGACGCGCGCGAGACACTGGCGGACCCGGGCGGGCCGGTCGACCTGCTGGTGCTCGACGCCCACCTGTCGCTCTATCTGCCGCTGCTGCGGCAGCTCACCCCGCACCTGCGCCCCGGCGCCGGCGTGGCGGCGATCAACGTCACCACCTTCCGCCGCGCCCTGGCGCCGTACCGCGCCTGGGTGAACGATCCGGCCAACGGCTTCGGCTCGGTCACGCTGCTGATCGGCGACGGCATCGAGTACTCCGTGCGTCTGTGACGCGCGTCGCCTGTCGCGCCACCTCATGCCGGCCACCGCCACGCCGCGAACAGCAGCGCGCCGAAGGCCGCGGCGCACCAGCGGTGTGCGAGGCGCAGGCGGGTGGCCTGGCGCCAGTCGCCGCCGCGCCGGGCGAGCAGCAGCGGGAAGCTGGCGCCGAACAGCACGGCGCTCAGGCCGGCCAACGCGGCGACCGCGCCGGGATGGACCAGCCGCGCCGTCGCCAGCGTCGCCACCACGCCCAGCCCGGCGGCCATGGCGCTGGTCCAGGCCGGCCCGCAGCTGAGCCAGGTGGTGCGCACGCCGCCGCCGCGATCCTCGACCGCGTCGCCGGCCTCGTGGATGAGCTGGTTCTGCAGCAGCACGGCGGCGAAGACGAGCACCAGCGCGCCGAAGCGCGGCGGTAGCGCCGTGGTCGCCATGCCGACAAACAGCAGCGGGCCGAAGTTGCCGAAGTTAGCCAGGCTGCCGAGGATCGGCATCGACTTGATACGAGGGCCTATCGAGTAGATGGAGCCGACCGCCAGGCATGACAGCGTGGCGAGCTGGGCTGGCCACGGGCTCTGCGCCGCCAGCAGCAGCGCCACCGCCAGCAACACGGCCAGCGACAGCCACTGCTGGCTCTCGTCGGCGATGAACGGGTTCTTGCGCGCGTCGAGATCCATGCCGCGGTCCGACACCTGGTTGATCAGGTAGCCGAAGGCGAGGATGGCAAAGGCGATGGCGATGCCGCGTGCCGCGGCCAGCCCGGCCTGGGCGAGGCCGGCGGCGGGGTCGAAGGTGGCGAGCGGCAGGACCAGGAAGTGGGCCCAGTGGCGCAACCGCACGCGGTCGACCCAGGCGCGCAACGCATGCGCCGTCGGTGACGCTCTCGCAGTTTGGATCATGCCCCCCCCGGGTAGGTACGCGGCCGGCGGCGCCGGGCGCACACCTAGTCGAGTACAACCTTTTACGGGCAATTCTCAAGCTGTCATTCGCTCCCCGCGCCCGCCGTGGCCCGGGCCGCGGTTTGACAGGCTGTGGGGGCTCGGTTAGCTGGCCGGCGGCGCGCATGAAGCTGGTCACCGTCATCCCCACCTACAACGAGGCCGGCGCCCTTGGCGCGCTGCTCGAGGCGCTCTTCGCGCAGACCATTCCCGGGCACGAGGCGCACGTCCTGGTGGTCGACGACGCCTCACCGGACGGCACCGCCGACCTGGCCGCCGCCGCCGCCGGGCGCTGGCCGGGCCGCCTCGCGGTGCTGCGC
>JBOHWA010001145.1:0-2132 GCA_050735855.1 Binatia bacterium | reverse complement strand
CGGTGCGCGCCGGCCCCGAGCGCGGTTCGCTCACGCCAGCCGTCCCAGGCGGCCGACCACCGCCTCCGCCTCGCGCACCACGCGGCGCACGATCTCACCGGCCGGCAGGATCTCGTGGATGCCGCCGATCCCCTGCCCGGCGGGCATGCAGGTCTTCTCCGGATCGGTGGCGCGGTCGTCGACGTAGTTCATCACGCCGCCGACGGCGCTGCGGATGAGCTGCTCCGGGAAGCGCTTGATCTCTTCGGGGTGCCGCTCCTGCTCCTCGACATAGGGGTTGCCGATGACGCGCATCGGCTTGCCGGAGTAGCAGCGCGTTACGATGGTCTGCGCCTCGTTCGACTCCAGGATGCGCTGCTTGAATTGCGCCGCCGCGCGCGCCTCGTGCGAGGCGATGAAGCGCGTCCCCATCCAGATGCCCTGCGCGCCGAGCGCCAGCGCCGCGGCCAGGCCGCGGCCGTCGACGATCGAGCCCGCCGCCAGGACCGGGATCTTCACCGCGTCGACCGTCTGCGGCACCAGCGCCATGGTCGCCACCTTGCCGGTGTGCCCGCCCGCCTCGGTCCCCTGCGCCACCACGACGTCGCAGCCCGCCGCCTCGGCGCTCTGCGCGTGCCGCACGGTGCCGCACATCGAGATCACCTTGACGCCGCCGGCATGGCAGCGGCCGACCACCGGGCCGGGGACGCCGAGGCCGGCGATGAACGCCGAGGCCCCCTCGGCGATGATCACCTCGATCGCCGCCTCGACCTGATCCGGCAGGGCCTGCAGCAGGTCGACGCCGAACGGCTTCTTGGTCAGGCGGCGCACCTTGCGCATCTCCTCGCCGATCTGCTCGGGCGAGGCGCCGACCATGCCGAGCGTGCCGAAGCCGCCGGCCTCGGAGACCGCGGCGCAGACCTCCGCGTAGGCGACCTGGCCCATGCCAGCCAGGAAGATCGGATAGTCGATGCCGAACATGTCGCAGAGCGGGGTACGGAACTGCATGCGGGCCTCCTTCGCTTCGAGCCTTGCACGCCGGTTGGCGGGCGATCTACATTCCTAGAAATTCCTGATCAGAGATTCAACTGCTTCGAAGGATAAGGGGGACGCGGGATGCAGCATGGAATGATCCTCACCGCCGGATCGGCGCGCGGCAACGTCGACCTCGCCGTGCGCGCCGAGCGCGCGGGCTTCGACAGCGTCCTGAGCATCGAGTTCTTCAATCAGCACGCCTTCGCGGTGCTCGGCGCCATCGCCCAGGCGACCACGCGCATCCGGCTCGGCACCGGCATCGCCAACGCCTTCACCCGCGCCCCCCTGGTCCACGCCACGGCCGCCATGGATCTCGACGAGCTGTCCGGCGGCCGCATGGTGCTCGGCCTCGGCAGCGGCACGGCGCGCATGAACCTCGATTGGTGGGGCGTTCCGTTCAGCAGACCGGCGGCGCGCATGCGCGAGTTGGTCGAGCTGCTGCGCGCCGCGTTCGCCGCGGCGAACGGCTTCGGCTTCCGCTTCAAGGGCCAGTTCTGGGACCTGAAGATTCCGGTCTTCATGCGACCCGGGGCGCGCCCCGACCTGCCGATCTGGATCGCCGCGGTCAACCTGCCGATGCTGCGCACCGCCGGCGCGGCAGCCGACGGCGTCGTCGGCCACCCGATCGCCACGCGCCGCTGGCACCGCGAGGTGACCCTGCCGACGCTGCGCGCCGCCGAGCGCAGCGCGGGGCGAGCCGAGGGCGCCTGCCGCCTGGTGCCCTACGTGATGACCTCGCTCAACCGCGACCATGCCCAGGCCATCCAGGACGCCAAGCAGCAGATCGGCTTCTACTACACGGTGAAGGTCTACCACACGATCCTGCGCCTGCACGGCCTACCCGAGGTCGCCGACGCCTGCCGCGCCGCCCTCGCCAGCTTCGACGTCGCCGCCATGGCGGCCGCGATCCCCGACGCGCTGGTCGACGAGATCGCCATCGCCTGCCCGCCCGACGAGGCGCGCGACCGCCTGACCCAGTGGCGCGAGCTGTGCGACGAGGTGCTCTTCTACGCCCCGAGCATCGGCGTGCCGCCGGAGCGCGTGCGCGAGAACAATCAGACGATTCTCGACGTCTTCGGCACTTCGACAAGCTGACGACGCGAGGTATAGGTGGAGGG
>JBOHWA010001144.1:0-3514 GCA_050735855.1 Binatia bacterium | reverse complement strand
GCCTCCACCTCACCCTGACGCTTCCATACCTCCCCTCTGCGTCTCTGCGCCTCGGCGGTGCTGATCGACCAACGCCCCCCCCATGAACGCTCCGGCTCCCACGCCCTCCTCCCTCCTGCGCAAGCTCGAGTGGCGGGTCCGCCACACGGCGGACTCGCTGCTCGGGGGCGAGTATCGCTCGGCCTTTCGCGGCCGCGGCCGGGAGTTCGACCAGGTGGTCAGGTACACCTACGGCGACGACGTGCGCGACATCGACTGGAACGTCACCGCGCGCCTCGGAGAACCCTACCGCAAGAAGTTCGTCGAAGAGCGCGAGCTGACCGTCGTGCTGCTCCTCGACGATGCCCTCTCCCTCCAGTTCGGCTCCGGCTCGCGGAGCAAGCGCGACGCCCTCCTCGAACTTGCCGGCCTGTTCGCCCTCCTGTCGGCCGGCAATCGCGACCGCGCCGGGTTCTGGCACGCCACACCCTCCCTCCATGCCGTGCGAGAGCCCGTGCGTGGTCGCACCGCCATCATCGAGACCGCCGCCACGCTGCTCGGCCAGCCGATCCCGCAGCTCGACGCCGGCGGCGAGGTCGAGCTCGACTGGCAGCGCTTCTACCGCGCTTTCCCGCGCCACAGCGTCGTGCTGTGGCTGGGCGACTTCGCCCCGCGCCCGCTACCGCCGGCGTGGCCGGCGCTCTGCCGCCGCTACCAGATGATCGGACTGCGCGTCGAAGATGCGTGGGAGCGCACCCTGCCGCGCCACGGCGTCCTCACCGCCGTCGACCCCGCCTCGGGTGAGCTGCTGCCCTTCGATACCCAGTCCGCCGCCAACCGCCGCCGCCATGCGGCGTGGGTCGAGGCGCGCGACACGTACTGGCACGACCTCTTTCCCTCGCCGCTCGACGCCTTCACCATCCGCGCCGACGACGATCTGCTCGGCGCCCTGGTGCGTTTCTTCCGCGCCCGCATGCGGGGGCTGAAGTCATGATCGCCGGCTGGACCCTCGCCGACCCCCTCTGGCTGCTCGCCCTGCTCGCCCTGCCGGCCATCGCCTGGCTGCGCGCGCGCCGTGGCCAGCCGGTGTTCGTCATTCCCTTCGTCAGCCGCTGGACCGGCCGCGATACGACGCCACGCTCGCGCCTGCCGCAAGTGTTGGTCGTCGCCGGCCTGGTCCTGCTGGCTGTCGCCCTCGCCCGCCCGCAACACATCGATGAGAAGCGCCAGGTGCGCCAGAAAGGCTACGACATCGTCCTCGCCATCGATCTCTCCGGCAGCATGCTGGCCGAGGACTACGAACGCGGCGGCGAGCGCATCAACCGCCTGCAGGCGGTCAAGCCGATTATCGAAGCGTTCATGAAGCGCCGGCCGAGCGACCGCATCGGCATCGTCACCTTCGCCGGCCGCGCCTACACGCTCGCCCCGCTCACCCCGGACCACGATTGGCTCGAGCGCCAGGTGCGGCGCCTCAAGGTCGGCCTGATCGAGGACGGCACCGCGATCGGCGACGGCCTCTCACTCGCCATCGCCCGCCTCGGCCAGCCGAACCGCGAAACCGCGGGCCAGCGCCTCGGCGGCTTCGTCATCCTGCTCACCGACGGCGCCAACAACGCCGGCGCGGTCGAGCCGCTGCAGGCCGCCGCCGTCGCCGAAGCCAAGGGCATCCCGGTCTACACCATCGCCGCCGGCCAGGAGGGGGTCGTCCCCATGCCGGTGTTCGACGCGGACGGCCGCAAGCTCGGCTATCGCAACAGCATGTCCGAGATCGACGAACCGACCCTGCGCGCCATCGCCGATCAGACCGGCGGCCAATATTTCCGCGCCATGGATTCCGGCACCGTCGACGCCGCCTTCGCCGCCATCGATCGCGCACGCACGATCGAGTTCGACGCCAAGTCGAGCCTCAACGTGCAGGAGTTCTACAGCTGGCTCGCCTGGCCGGCCCTGGCGCTGCTCCTGGCAGGTTTCACTGCCGCCTCGGGCAGCATCAGTCTTCGTGGCGCCGCCGCTTCGCGCATCGCCGCGCTGACGTCGAGGGTCCCTTCCCCCCTTGCGGGGGAAGGACAGGATGGGGGGTTGCTCGAGCCGCAACGCTTGCCGTCCGCCGAACCCCCCATCCTGTCCTTCCCCCGCAAGGGGGGAAGGGACCTTGGGATTGGCGCCGGCGCATCAGTGCAACCGCGTACCGGACGCAGCGCGTCGGCCAAGCTGGATCAACCATGACCTGGGCGCATCCCCTCATCCTCGCTCTCCTTCCCGCCGCGCTGCTCGCGGCGTGGTGGACCTTCCGCCGCGCGGGCGGCGCTTCTCTGCCTCGCTTCGCCCACATCAAGCGTCTGTGGGCCGACGCCCGCGGGTTGTCCGATAGGCCGGCCGCGACGCGGCGCCGTGTACGCGGCGTCTGCTTCGCGGCCGGCACCCTCCTCGCCCTTGCCGCCCTGGCGCGGCCGCAGTGGGGCGAGGTCGCCGAAGAGAGCTTCGACCAATCGCGCGAAGTCATGCTGGCGCTCGATCTGTCGCGCAGCATGCTCGCCGACGACGTCACACCGACCCGGCTGGCGCGCGCCAAGATGCTGATCGACGCGCTGCTCGACCAATTGCAGGGCGAGCGCGTCGGCCTCACCGTCTTCGCCGGCACCGCCTTCGTGCAGAGCCCGCTCAGCGCCGACTACGAAGTGCTGCGCGAGTTCCTCGCCGCGCTGGACCCGACCTACCTGCCGCAGGGCGGCAGCAACTACACGGCGATGCTCACCGCCGCCACGCAGGCCTTCGGCGAACACGGCGACGGCGACCGCTACCTGGTCGTGCTGAGCGACGGCGAGGCGCACGACGAAGGCTGGAAGGACTTCGTCCCGACGCTGACCGCGCGCGGCATCAAGGTCATCGGCCTCGGCGTCGGCACGCCGGCCGGCGCGTTGGTGCCCGCTGCCGACGGCGGCGTGATCAAGGACACGCAGGGCAACGCGGTGCTGTCGCGCCTCGAGCCGGCGACGCTGCAGGCGCTCGCCAACGCCACCGGCGGCACCTACCGGGACGCCGCCAGCTGGGTCGATGTCGCCGCCCTGGTCGACGCCACCGTCGCGCAGGGCCAGCAGGGCCAGTACGTCGAGCAGCGCAGCGTCAAGCTGCAGGACCGCTTCCAATGGTTCCTCGCCCCCGCCCTGCTGCTCCTGCTCCTCAGCTATTGGATCGATTTCCCCATCTACCCCCGCGCCCGCGCACTCAAGCTGCGCGGCCGCCGTCCGCACCCGGCTTCCGCGCCGGCCATCGCGGCGGCGCTGGTAGTACTGGCTGCCTGGCACACCCCGAGTCAGGCCAATGCGGCGGTGTCGGACCAACCTCCTCCCCGGTCCGGCGCCGTCGCCAGCCAGCCCCCCACCCTCGCCGACACCGTCGCCGAGCTGAGCGCCAAGCCGGCGCTCGTCGCGGCCGACTACCAACGCCTCGCCACCGAGACGATCGCCTACGCCTCGCAACCCACTGCGCCGCAGGGCGCGGCGCGCGGCGGCGTGATCGACGACGCGCTCGCCGC
>JBOHWA010001143.1:0-3060 GCA_050735855.1 Binatia bacterium | reverse complement strand
GCCATGTGCCGGGTCGCGACGCCCGACACCGCCGCGGTGCGCAGTTGCCCGAGCGCGAACGCCTCGATCACCGCCAGCAGCCCACCGCCGCGGGCGTCGAACAGGATCAGCAGCGGCGTCGCGCCGCCCGGCGTGTGGGCCCACGTCTTGCTCCCGGCGGCGCCCGCCTGCGGCCACACCGCGCCGATGGCGTGCAGCGTGTCGCCGTCACCCCAGGCGACGTGGGTCTTGAGCATGCTGCGCGCCGCGCCCTGCGCTTCGGCCACCAGGCCGCGCTCGACGGCGTCGATGGCGCCGCGCAGGTCGAGCAGCGCGACGACCTCGGCCTCGCTGATCCACAGCGGCGCGACGGCTTCCGCCATGGCCGGTCAGACCTCGTCGAACAGCGACGCGACCGGCGGCGCGAGCGCCAGGGCGTTCACCACGACGCTGTGTGTGACGTAGCGTCCGATGCTGAGCAGCACCGCCATCGCCGGCGCGGCGCCGAGCGCGTCGACCACCGCGTCGAGCTCGGCCGCCACCTCGTGCCCCTGCCGCTCGATCACCCGCAGCACCAGCGCCTGCACGGCACGGTCGACCGCGTCGAGCGCCGCGACGCCGGGCTGCAGCGCCGTGACGCCGCGGATCCAGGCATCGTCATAGCCGAGCGCGCGGCACAGCCGCTCGTGCTGGTGGCGCTCGTAGTCGTTGCCCAGTCGCGCCGCGACGGTGAGCGCCACCACCTCGGTGACGCGCTCGGGCAGCGCCTGTTTGAGCGCCTCGGTGAAGCGCTGAAACGCGAGCAGCGCCTCGGGTACGTTCGCCGCGCACTGGAAGAACTCGCCCAGGTAGCCGAGCCGGTCGACGCGCGGTCGCAACGCCGCCGCCAGCACCGCCGGCATCGCCTCCATCTGTAGCCGCGGGATGCGCTCGCTCATCGCCGCGAGCGTGGCAAACCCGAGCCGGTTGGGTCAACTCGCGCGTCGGGCGGGGCGGCTACGGCACGCACAGCACCGGGCGGCTGGCGGCGCGCAGCACCTGCTCGGCGGTGCCGCCGAAGAGCAGCTGCTTGAGCTGATTGGCGCCGCTGCGGATGCCGAGCACGATCAGATCGCAGTCGAGGTCGTTGGCGATCTTGACGATCTCGACGAACGGCTCGCCGACGACGATCATGCTCTCGACGCGTTCGCCGCCGCGCTCGATCAGCAGGCGGGCCATCTCCTCCTCGGCCCGGTAGCGCATCTGTGCCAGGACCTCGTCGGCCCGCCCGAGCCCGAGCGACTCGATGCGCTCGACCAACACGCGGTCGACCACGTGCAGCACCGTGATCTCGGCGGTGGCGTGGCGCCAGCGCAAGGCCGTGGTCAGGGCGCGCAGGGAGTTGGGCGAGAAATCGACCGCCACCAGCAGTTCCTGTGGCTCCGTCTGCGACTCGGTCATCGGCTCGCTCCTTTCAGCAGAATGTCGCCATGGCGCGTCCGCGCCTGGCTCGATCACCGTCACCACTGCAACGCCGGTGCCCCGCCGGCGGCACCTCTATTCTTGTCCCTGGCGCGCCCGCCGGCCACTCCCCTTCCCAGGCGTGGGAAGCCCTTTCCCCGCCGCCGCCCGATCCGCGGGCGCCGCGGGCTGGCACGGTTGATGGAGCGCAGCCGGACAGGAGGGGTCGAAATGTCCTATTCCCACTACGATCGGCTCACCGCGCTCGATGCCAGCTTCCTCGGCATCGAGGATCACAGCTGCCACATGCACGTCGGGTCTGTCGGCATCTTCGACGCTGGCCCGCTGCGCAGCCGGGACGGCGATCTCGACATGGACCGCATCATGGCCATGGCGGATGCCATCCTGGCCCGCCATCCGCGCTTCCGGCAGAAGCTTGCCTACGTGCCGCTGCTCGGCAGCCCGGTATGGGTCGACGACGCGCGTTTCAACCTGAGCTACCACGTGCGCCACGCGGCCCTGCCGCCGCCGGGCACCGACCGCCAGCTCAAACGCCTGGCGGGGCGCATCATGTCGCAGCAGCTCGACCGCGGAAAGCCGCTCTGGGAGCTGTGGTACATCGAGGGCCTGCGCGATGACCGCTTCGCCGTCATCGCCAAGATCCATCACTGTATGGTGGACGGCGTTGCCGGCACCGACCTGATGGCCTCGATGATGGGGCCCGATCCGCACCACGTCCCGTCGTCCAAAGGCAGCAAGTGGATGCCCCGCCCGGCCCCGTCAGCGCTGCAGCTGCTGACCGACGAGACCCTGCGGCGCGCCGGGCTGCCGCTCGACGTGGCGCGCGCCGCCGGCACGCTCGTCGCCCATCCGCGCCGCGCGTTGGGCACCCTGCGCGACGCGCTCGGCAGCGTCGGCGAGGTGCTGCTCGCCAGCGCCTCGTCGGCCACCCCGACGCCGCTCAATTGTGACATCGGGCCGCACCGGCGCTTCGACTGGGTGCGCCTCGACCTCGACGTGGTGAAGTCGATCAAGAACCACCTCGGGGCGACGGTCAACGACGTCGTGCTGGCGATCGTCGCCGGGGCGCTGCGGCGCTTCCTCGCACAGCGCGGCGAGTCGGTCGACGACCTCACCTTCCGCGCCATGATCCCGGTCAACATGCGCCAGACCTCCGAGCACGCACAGCTCGGCAACCGCGTCTCGCTCATGGTCGCGGCGCTGCCGCTCGCCGAGCCCGACCCGGTGCGCCGCCTGCAACACGTGGTCGAGACCATGCGCACGTTGAAGGGGTCGAACCAACGGCACGGCACCGAGCTGCTGGCCGAGGTCAGCGACCGCCTGTCCGGCTCGCTGCTGACGCAATTCGCCCGCCTGACCAGTCGGGCGCTGCCGTACAACATCGTCGTGACCAACGTGCCCGGGCCACCCTTCCCCGTCTACACGCTCGGCGCCCCGCTGCGCGAGGTCTACCCACTCGTGCCGCTGTTCGCCAACCAGGGGCTCGGCATCGCGCTGTTCAGCTACGATGGCGGCCTGTACTGGGGTTTCAACGCCGATTGGGACGCGCTGCCCGACCTGCACGATCTGGTCGACGCGGTGGCCGCCGAGTGCGAGACCCTGCGGCGCGCCGCCGTTCCC
>JBOHWA010001142.1:0-4321 GCA_050735855.1 Binatia bacterium | reverse complement strand
GGCGAAGGCGGCGAAGGGGGCGCGGCGGATGCCGGCGTTGATGGTGGCGGAGACGACCTGATCGTCCGACTCGACGACGCCGACGTGGTAGGGCGTGTCGCCATCATAGTACAGCACCAGGTCGCCGACCTGGGCGGTGCGCGCCGGCGCCAAGCCGGGGGCGGTGGCGAGGGCGGCGACGTCGGCGTACGGCAGCTCCCAGCCGGCGCCCTTGAGCAGCTGCCAGACGAAGGCTGAATTGCTGACGTAGTCCGACTTGCCGGGTTCGAGCAGCGCCGCCAGCGCGGCGGCATCGACCTGATTGGCGAAGACGTACGGCGGTGGGGCCGGGGCGCGCAGGCGCCAGCCGCCGGCCGTCGGGCTGGGTTCGAGCACGTAGGTGCGCGTCTCGACCCGCTCCGCGCTCGCCACGCCGGTGCTGCGCACCACCTCGCTGAGCGTGTACTTGACCTCGACCGTGACGGCGCCGTTGCGCTGTTGCGGCGAGCTGACCTCGTAGCCGCGGATCAGATTGACGTGATCCCAGGCGGGCTCGAGCGCCCAGGCGACCAGGCCGCCGACGCTCGGCCAGGTGCCCGGCGCCAGACGGGCGCCCTGACCGTCGGCCTGGCAGAAAGCGCGCACGGCGTTGAGCGGATCGCCGGCCTGCGCCGGCGCCGCCGTGGCGAGCAGCGCCACGGCCAACAGCGCACCATGCAGTGCACGCTGGGCGACGGACTGGATTCGCAGCCGCCGGCCGCCTATCTCTGAGCTCCGCGATGGCATATCAGCGCAAGGACTCATTCTACGCCCGCGCCAAGGGCGCCGGCTACCGCTCGCGTGCTGCCTACAAGTTGCTCGAGCTGGCGCCGCGCCATCGGCTGATCGGCCGGGGCGACCACGTCGTCGACCTCGGCGCGTGGCCGGGCGGCTGGCTGCAGGTGGCGGCGCAGCTCGTCGGGCCGCAGGGGATCGTCGTCGGCGTCGACCTGCAGCGCATCGACGCCCTGCCCGACCGCACCATCAGCACGCTGGTCGGCGATGCGCGCGATGCGGGCGTGCAGGCGGCGCTGCGCGAACGCTGCCGCGGGCGGGTGGATGTCGTGCTCTCCGACATGGCGCCCAAGCTGAGCGGCATCCGCGACCGCGACACCGCCCAGGCGGTGGCGTTGGCCGAAGCGGCGCTGGCGATCGCCGATCGCCTGCTGACCCCGGGCGGGCGCCTGCTGCTCAAGGTCTTCACGGCCGAGGAGACCGACGGCCTGGTCGCCGTCGCCCGGCAAAGCTTTGCGGCCGTGAAGCTCACCCGCCCCGAGGCGACCCGCAAGGGATCGGCCGAGCTCTATATGGTGTGCCTCGGCCGGCGGGCCGCCGCGGAATCGTTTTCCCCTTGAACGCCGACCGAGTGGCCAAGTTGTGTCGCTCGATCGGCGCCCGCAAGGGGCCGGTGCGTCGTTTGAGCTGCTGACCACCACGTCACGTGCCGCACCAGTCGGTAGGTGGCGGGTCACCTGGTTTGGCAGGACACAAGTTTTTCGCCAATCAGGTGTCATAAGTCGAACATTTGTGTGGTTGGACACTGCTACACGGTTGTCCTGGGCATCACTTGGGCAATCAACTGCTTCACATAGGCATCTTGGCCTGAATTTCGCTTGACCCCCCTCTCCAATGGCAGTTGGGAGGCGAGAGGGGGATGCAGCCGTGTTGACAGCGGGCTTGGGTGCGGCAGTAGACTGCGGCCTTCGGAATATGCGAGGTCGCAGGCGACATAGCATGCGACATGTGACGGGGAGCGACCATGGCTGTCGCTAGTGAGTGGCAGGATCGGGTGAAGCGGCTCTTCACCGTATCCCTGACCGACCTCAACCCGTTCCGCCGCCAGGAGAGCTACGTCGCCATCGACATCGGCTCGAGCTCGATCAAGATGCTCGAGGTCCGCACGGCGACCGACCAACTCGAGCTGCTCAACTGGGGCTCGATCCCGACCCCGGCGTCGGCCATCCAGAGCAACATGGTCTCGGAGCCCGATCGGGTGGCCGAGGCGGTCAAGGCGCTGCTCGAAGCCAAGGGCGTGCGGGCCAAGAAGGCGGTCACCGCCGTGCCCGGCCCGGCGGTCATGATCAAGCGCGTCACGCTGCCGTCGCAGGGCGCGCAGGAGACCGAGAACACGATCATGTTCGAGGCGGGCAACTTCATCCCGGAGGAACTCGACAACGTCAACCTGGACTACCAGGTGGTCGACCAGCGCGCCGACGCGAAGGAAATGGAAGTCCTGCTGGCGGCGGCGAAGAAGGACATCGTCGGCAGCTACGCCGAGACGCTGCGCGCCGCCGGGCTGCTGCCGGTGGTGGTCGACGTCGACTACTTCGCCCTCGATAACCTCTACGAGCTCAACTACGACGCCGTCGACGGCCAGGTGGTGGCGCTGGTCAACATCGGTGCGCGCTACTCGTCGATCAACATCCTGAAGAGCGGGCGCTCGGTGTTCACCGGCGACGTGCCGGTCGGCGGGCGCGACATCACCGAGGCGCTGACCCGGGATCTGGGCGTGCCGGCCGAGGAGGCCGAGCGGCTGAAGACCGGCAAGGGCGGCAGCAGCTTCGACGCCGAGCAGCTCAACATGGCGCTGGGCCCGGCCGTCGACGCGCTGATCGAGGAGATCCACTACGCGCTCAGCTTCTTCTGGACCGCGGCCACCGACGAGCGCATCGACATGCTCTATCTGAGCGGCGGCGCGGCGCAGACGCCGGAGCTGGCCGAGCGCCTGGCGCAGCGCATCGAGGCGCCGGTCGAGGTCACCGATCCCTTCAGCCGCATCACGCTCAGCGCGTCGATCGACGGCGCCGCCCTGCAGCGGCGCGCCTCCGAGTTCGCCGTCGCGCTGGGCCTCTCCGTGCGCCGCCCGGGTGACAAATGATCCGCATCAATCTGCTGCCCCTGAAGGAGACCGAGCGGGCCATTGGCCGCCGGCAGCAAGTGGCGCTGGTGGCCCTCGGCCTGGCGATCGCGCTGCTGATCATGATCGTCCCGTTCCTCATCCAGGGCCGTCAGATCGGCACGCTCGACAGCCAGATCGAGCAGACCAACCGCGAGATCCAGCAGTTCAACACCCAGGTCAAGGAAGTGCGCGAGCTCGATCGGCTGCGGCTCGAGGTGCAGACCAAGCTGCGCATCATCCAGGACCTCAACAGGAAGCGCGTCGGCCCGGCGCGCGTGCTCGACGACCTGAGCACCGCGACGCCCGAGAGCCTGTGGCTGATCGACTTCAACGAAGTCGGCGGCGGCGCCACGTTGACCGGCCTGGCGCTCGACAACGAGACCATCGCCCGCTTCATGCGCCAGCTGCAGGAGTCGCAGTACTTCCACAGCGTCGACCTCGTCGAGACCTCGCGCACCGCGCCGGCGGCGGGCGGCGCGGCGCAGGCGGCGGCACCGGCCTCGTTCACCCGCTTCATCGTCAAGACCGGCATCGACTACTTCGGCCAGGACGGTAAGCCGCCCGAGCCGCCGGCCGGCGAGAAGCCGCCCGCTGGTCAGCCGGCCGCCCCGGTCAAGCAGGAGCCGCGCGCATGAACGAGCTCTTCGATCGCATCCTCGACATGCCGATCCGCCAGCGCGTGCTGTTGCTGGTCGGCACCGTCTTCCTGCTCTTCGGCGCGTACGCCTACTTCGTCTACTGGCCGCGCGCCGATCTGATCGCCGAGAAGGAAACCAACCTGGTGGCGCTGCGGCAGGACCGCGACCGCAAGGCCGCCCTGGTCGCCAACCTGGCGCAGGCGCGCCAGGATCTGGCCGACCTGAACGCCGCGCTGAAACAGGCGATCGCGCAGCTGCCCGACACCAAGGAGATCCCCGATCTGCTGAGCGGCATCTCGGCGGTGGCGCGCGAGTCCGGCCTCGAGATCCAGCAGTTCCGCCAGAAGCCCGAGGTCTACCAGGAGTTCTACGCCGAAGTGCCGGTGGAGATCCTGGTGCGCGGGACCTACTGGCAGGTCGAGTCCTTCATGCAGCGCGTCTCCGACCTCACCCGCATCGTCAACATCGACGACATCGGCATCAAGTCCCCGCCGCTGATCGAAAACGACCCCATCAAGCTGCAGACCTCCTGCGCCGCGACGACGTTCCGCTTCCTCGACGAGGAGGAGCGGGCCCGCATCGCCAAGGAGCGCGAGAAGCAGAAGGAGGGGAAGAAGTGACCCGCGTGGCGATTGGCATCGGCGTGCTGTGTCTGACCCTCGGTCGCGCCCTGGCGCAGACGGCCGACGACCCGGCGGCCGCGGTGGCGCAGACGGCCGAGGCGGAACGACGTGGGGCCGAGGAAGCCCAGGCGACCGTGCGCAAG
>JBOHWA010001141.1:0-5539 GCA_050735855.1 Binatia bacterium | reverse complement strand
GCGTTGAGGTTGAGGGGGTTGAGGCCGCCGGGGCCATCGCTCGGCAGGACCAGCAGCTCGATGCCCTGCATCGCCTCGGCGAGCTTCAGGCCGACCATGCGGTCGGCGCCGGCGCCCTGCAGCGCGTCGTTGCGCAGCTGGGTGCGCTGCGCCTCGGCCAGCTTGACCAGCAGGTCGCCCTCGGCGCGCTTGGTGCGAACGTAGAGGTCGCGCTCGGCTTCCTTGGTGACCCGGTACGCTTCCCCCTCCTGCAGCTTGATGTTCACCGCGGCCTGGCCTTCCTGGATCGCCTTGGTCAGCTTGGCGCCCTCGGTCGCGGCGTGGCCCTCGGCCTGGTTCTTGAACACCAGTTGATCCTTGAGCTTCTTCTCCTCGATGTTCTTCTGGATCTCGTCCGTGTAGCGGAAGTAGCGCACCAGAACGGCGTCGACCTCGAGGCCGTAGGGCGCCAGCTCGCGGTTGAGCAGCGCCTGCGCTTCCTCCGCCTTCGAGTGACGCAACGGGCTGTTGTAGAACTCCTCGGTGGTCAGCTCGCCGAGCGTCTGCTTCATCACCGGCTCGGCCTTCGGTGCGACGCCGCCGGTCTCGAACATGCGGTCGGGGCCGAGGCGGGTGAACACCAGGTAGGGATCCTTGATGTGGTAGACGACGGTGACGTCGACGTCGACGTAGAAGCCGTCCGAGGTCTGGATGTGCGCCGCCTTGGTCACCCCCGCGTGGCGCGCCGCTTCCTCGCGCGTGCCGGTCAGGTCGATGATCTGCAGGTCCTTGGGGAACAGATACATCTGCTGCAGGTCGAGCGGCTTGAGGACGAAGTGGAAGCCGGTGTCGTAGACCGTCTCCTGCACGCCGGCGGTGTCGAACAGCGCGACGCGCACCACCTTGATCCCGTATTCGTTGGGACCGACGTAGGTGAGGCAGGTCCACATCAGCACCTTGATGATCACCAGCACGGCCGCCAGCGGCAGCAGGACGCGCAGCACGAAGGGCGATTGCCACAGGTTGAGCCCGCGGGCGCGGTCCACCCAGGCCTGGAGGGATCGAGTGTCGTCCATCGCTGCCGTCTCCTTACACGAGGATGACCGTGCCGGGTAACGGTCGCGGCGGGCCGAGGGAGCGCTAGACGGCCGCCGGGGCGCGCCGCTGGCCGGCGTCGGTCCAGCGCAGCTCCGCGTCGAGCGCGCCTGCCGCCCGCAGGCCGCGCACATGCTCCAGTCGCACGAAGCGCCCGCCGAGGAAGTCGTCGGGCTGCAGCTGGTTCGCCCGGTAGGCCGCGTAGAGCTCCTCGATCCCGCGCCGTACCGTCCAGCGCGGTCGATAGTCGGTGACGCGCTGCAGCAGTTTGTCGCAGTTCACCCGGTAGCAGCGCGGATCGGGGCCGCCGCCCGCGGCGTAGACCACGGTGCTGCCGGTGACGACCTGCGCCACCAGCTCCGCCACCTCGCTGACGCGATAGTTCTCCGCGCTGCGGCCGACGTTGAACGCTTCATTGTGCACCGCCTCGCGCGGCGCCTGCAGGATGGCGAGGAAGGCGGCGGCGATGTCCTCGATGTGCACGAGCGGTCGCCAGGGGGTGCCGTCGCTCTTGATCAGGACCTCGCCCGTCAGATGGGCATGGCCGACGAGATTGTTGACCAGCACGTCGGCGCGCAGCCGCGGCGAGACGCCGTAGGCCGTCGCGTTGCGCAGGTAGGCGGGCGAGAAGCCGCCGTCGGCGAGCTCCGCTAGGGCGTGCTCGACGCGGACCTTGGAGCGCGCGTACGGCGTCACCGGATTGAACGGCGCGCGCTCGGTCAGGTGGTCGTCGTCGGCGGCGCCGTACAGGCTGCACGAGGAGGAGAAGAGAAAACGCGCCACGCCGGCCTGCTTGGCGGCGCGCGCCAGGCGCAGCGAGGCGCGCAGGTTGATGTCCTCGGTGAGTGCGGGGTCGAGGCTGCCGAGCGGGTCGTTGGAGAGCGCAGCGAGATGGACGACGGCCTCGAAGCCATCGAGGTCGGCGCGGGTGACGTCGCGCAGGTCCTTGCGCAGCGTCGGGATGGCCTCACCCGATGGGCCGAAGTCGCAGCCTTCGAAATAGAAAGTATCCAGTCCGACCAACTCGTGGCCGGCGGCGGCGAACAGCGGCACCAGGACCGAGCCGATGTAGCCGTGGTGACCGGTGACCAGGACCCTCATCCCTGCGTCGTCTGCCGAACGCGGAGGGTCAACGCAAGACCAGCTTGCGGGCGTGGAAGGCTTCGGCGAACCGCGTGCGCGACTCGATGCCGCGCAGGAGCATGAGGGCGCGGAAGGTCTCGGGCGTGAACCACTGCTTGTCCCGCTGGCTCTGGAAGTGCTCGCAGATGAGCTCGACCTTGCGGTCGGCGAGGTCGGCGGGCACCGGCACGTAGCAGTTCGGCGCGCGCAGGTCGCCGTCCCACTTGGGGATCTCGTATTCGAGGATCAGCGTGTCGCGAAACGTCTGCCAGGTGGTATCGCCGATGACCCGATGATCCTGGTGCAGATCGTCGCGAGAGTGGGTGAAGATCACGTCGGGCTGGAAGGCCGCCTTGATCTCCTCGAAGCGCTGCTTGAGGCGCTCGCCGGCGAACGGGAAGTAGCCGTCGCGAAAGCTCTCGATGCGGATCTGGGGCGTGACGGCGCCGGCGAGGAAGGCCGTGGCGGCCGCGCCGGCCTCGCGCTTGCGGTGCTCGCGGTCGGCGCCGAAGACGACCCAGCAGAAGGACGCGGCGGGGTACTGGCGCACGAGCCGCAGGACGGTCGCGCCGCAGCCGATCTCGATGTCGTCGCTGTGCGCGCCGAGGCACAGGATGCGCAGCGCGGTCTGCGGGTCGCGGGGGAGGGCGAGCTCCAGCATGGTCAGTCGACCCGCGTCCCGCTGGCGCACGCGGCGCCGATCATAGGAGGCGCTCCAGCAACCCATGCGCGACCAGGCGCTGCGCGGCGTCGCGGATGGTGGCGAAGTCCATCGCGGCGCGGCTGGCGATGTCGAGCAGGCTGTGCGCGCCGTCGGAGAGATTGAGGACCCACAGGGTGGCGGTGTGGGAGCGCTCGGCCGCGGCGATGCCGCCGATGGTGCGCAGCAGCCCGCGCCGGCCGAGCTGCGGCTCGCACTTGGGATTGGTGGTGCGGTAGCGGCCGTCGTTCTCGATGACGTCGAGGACCTCGAGGTAGCGCCGCAGCGATTCGGCCAGGTGTCGGGGGGCGACGAAGTCGAGGTCGTCAGCGGAGGTGTGGTACTCGGCGTACCGGCCGTGGGGCGTGCGCGTCAGGCTGCCGACCGGGAGATCGAAGCCGGGCGAGCAGTACTGCCGCTCGTCGTAGCCGTCGGGGCTGAAATCGCGCACCGCATAGTCGCTGCCCGAATGCCGCAGCACGTGCTCGGCGGCGCGATCGATGGGGGCGGTGCCGCGGCGGCTGCGCTTGTAGTGGAAGCGGCCCCCGTCGCCGACGCAGGTGACGACCAGGCCGTGGCGGATGCGCTCGACCCGTGGCTCGTTGCGGCTCAGCCAGGTAATGGCCCCGATGGTGCCGGGCAGAAACAGGAAGCGGTAGGAGTGCCGCAACTCGACGTCGCGCAACAGCTCGGCCAGCTGCGCCGTCAATGCGATGCCGGACAAGTTGTCGTTGCCGAGCGACGGATGACAGACGTGGCACGAGAACAGGAACTCGTCCGTCGAAGCGCCGGGGATGACCGCCTCGCCGTAGGTCAGGTGCCCGTCAGCCAGGGTCGACTCGATGCACACGTCGTAGGCGTCCTCGTTCAGCTCCTGCAGCGCGGCATGCGCCAGACAGAAGCCCCAGCGCTCCTCGTAGTATGACGAGCGGTACGGGATCCAGTCGGGGCGATCGGGCAGCGTATGGAGGTGCGCCGCGAGCTCGCCGCGGCTCACCGTGCGCCGGATGGGCGTGCTGTACTGTAGCACGTGCAGGTTGGAGCGCCGAAAGTCGATGACCCGCTCGCCGGCGGCGTTCTTCACCCAGGCGTCGGCGATGTTCCACTCCTTCGGCACGGTCCAGTCGAAGGCGCGCGTGCCGCTCGGGATCTCCTCGCGCGCCAGCTCGATTCTCGCGCCGAGCACGTCGAGGGTCCGCCGCACGCCGTCGCCGGTGATGCTGCGACAGAGCGGAAAGAGCTCGGCCATCAGGGCGTGCATCCGCCGACCGGCGGCGTCGAAGTCGAGGCTCGACAGCAGCGCCTCGATGGTCATCGCGGTGGCCTGTGGCAGAGGTGCGGCCGCACCATCGGACCGGCGCCGCTCATGCGATGACCTGCGGCTCCGGGATGGGAACGACGAAGCGTCCACCCCAGGCGCGGATGAAGGACATCTGCTCGATGATCTCGTCCTTGAGATTCCAGGGCAGGATGAACAGGTAGTCCGGTTTCGTTTCTGCGATCCGCTCGGGGGCGTACACCGGGATGCGCGACCCGGGCAGGTACTTGCCCTGCTTGTAGGGGTTGCGATCCACCGTATAGGCGATGAAGTCGGTGCCGACGCCGCAGTAGTTGAGCAGGGTGTTGCCCTTGCCGGGGGCGCCGTAGCCGGCGATGCGGTGGCCGCGCCGCGCCGCGTCGATGAGGAACTCGAGCAGCCGGCGCTTGGTCTCGCGCGCCCGTGCGGCGAAGCCGGCGTAGGTGTCGAGACGGAGCAGGCCGGCATCCCGCTCGCGGCGGCGCAGCCCGGCGACGGCCGCGGTGTCGCGCTGCATCGGGTCGGTCCCGTGGCACAGGTAGAGGCGCAGCGATCCGCCGTGCGTGGTCAGCTCCTCGACGTCGAAGCAGCGCAGGTCGTGGTGGGCGAACAGCCGCTCGGCCGCGTGCAGCGAGAAGTAGGAGAAATGCTCGTGGTAGATGGTGTCGAACTGGTTGCCCTCGAGCAGGCGCAGCACGTGTGGCACCTCGATGGTCACCACCCCGGCGGGCGCCAGCAGCAGCGCGATACCGGCGACGAAGTCGTGCAGGTCGGGCACCTGCGCCAGGACGTTGTTGGCGACGATGAGGTCGGCGCGGCGGCGGGCCGCGAGGCGACGGGCGACGGTCAGCCCGAAGAACGCCACGTCGGTGTCGAGGTGACGGTCGCGCGCCGCGGCGGCGACGTTGGCCGCCGGATCCACGCCGAGCACCGGGATGCCGTCGGCGGCGAAGTGCTGCAGCAGGTAGCCGTCATTGCTGCCGAGCTCGACCACGAAATGCTGCACCGTCAAGCCGAACCGTTGCCGGGCGGCGCTGGCGAAGCCGCGCGCGTGCGCGACCCACGTATCGGAGTACGAGGAGAAGTAGGCGTACTCGGCGAACACGCTCTCCGGGCTGACCAGCTGTTCGATCTGCACCAGGTAGCAGACGCCGCAGACCAGGGCGTGCAGCGGGTAGAACGCCTCGGGCTCGTTGTAGGCCGCGGCGCTGACGTAGCTCTCGCACAGCGGGGTGGTGCCGAGATCGACGACCGTGTGGCGCAGCGGGGTCGAACAGAGGCGGCAGATCGCTGCACTCATGCGCGACGGCCCGGTGCGCTCGGCCGCGCCCGCACCGGCCCCGCCC
>JBOHWA010001140.1:0-4418 GCA_050735855.1 Binatia bacterium | reverse complement strand
GGCCGTGCCGCTGCCGCCGCTGCCCCCGAGGGCGGCGTGCGCCGCGGCCAGGCGGGCGATGGGGACGCGAAACGGCGAGCAGGACACGTAGTTGAGCCCGACGCGGTGGCAGAAGGCGACCGAGTCGGGGTCGCCGCCATGCTCGCCGCAGATGCCGAGCTTGAGCCCCGGGCGCACACCGCGCCCGCGGTCGGCGGCGATCTGGATGAGCGCGCCGACGCCGGCCTGGTCGATCGAGACGAACGGATCGCCCGGCATGATGCCGCGTTCGACATACTCGGGCAGGAACTTGCCCGCGTCGTCGCGGCTCAGGCCGAACGCGGTCTGGGTGAGATCGTTGGTGCCGAAGGAGAAGAAGTCCGCTTCGCGCGCGATCTCATCGGCGGTCAGCGCCGCGCGCGGCAGCTCGATCATGGTGCCGATGGGCAGGGTGAGCTTGATGCCGTACCGCGTCGAGACCTCGGCCAGCACCGCCAGGGCTTCGCGCCGCAGCACCGCCAGCTCCTTCACCAGGCCGACCAGCGGGATCATGATCTCGGGCTCGACCTTGATGCCCTGCTTGCGCAGCTCGGCGGTCGCCTCGCCGATGGCGCGCACCTGCATGGCGTAGATCTCGGGGAAGGTGATGGCCAGGCGGCAGCCGCGATGGCCGAGCATCGGGTTGGTCTCGTGCAGGCGGTCGCGGGCGCGGCGCAGCGTGTCGCCGCTGGTGTTGAGCTTGGCGGCCAGCGCGTCGAAGTCCTTGTCGGTCTGCGGCAGGAACTCGTGCAGCGGCGGATCGAGCAGCCGGATGGTCACCGGCAGGCCGGCCATCGCCTTGAGGATGCCGAGAAAGTCGGCCTTCTGCATCGGCAGCAGCTTGGCCAGGGCGCGCACGCGGCCGGCGACGTCCTGCGCCAGGATCATCTCGCGCACGGCGTCGATGCGGTCGTCCTCGAAGAACATGTGCTCGGTGCGGCACAGGCCGATGCCTTCGGCGCCGAACTCGCGCGCCACCGTCGCGTCGTGCGGCGTGTCGGCGTTGGCGCGCACCTTCAGGCGGCGGAACGTATCGGCCCACGCCATGAAGGTGGTGAAGTCGCCGCCCAGCACCGGGTCGATGGTCGGCACGCGGCCGAGATAGACCTCGCCCTTGGCGCCGTCGAGGGTGATCCAGTCGCCGGCGCGCACGACGCGCCCGCCGGCGGTGAACTGCCCGGCGGTGTAGTCGATGTGCAGCTCGCCGACGCCGGCGACACAGCACTTGCCCATGCCGCGCGCCACCACCGCGGCGTGCGAGGTCATGCCGCCGCGCGCGGTCAGGATGCCCTCGGCGACGTGCATGCCGTGGATGTCCTCGGGCGACGTCTCGATGCGCACCAGCACCACCTGCGTGCCGGCGGCGGTCGCGGCGACCGCGTCGTCGGCAGAGAACACCACTTCGCCCGACACCGCGCCAGGCGAAGCCGGCAGGCCCTTGGCGAGACGGTCCTTCTTGGCCAGCGGATCGATCTGCGGATGCAGCAGCTGGTCGAGTTGCGCCGGCTCGACCCGCCGCACGGCGGTGCGCTTGTCGATCAGCTTCTCGCCGACCATGTCGACCGCCGCCTTGACGGCGGCCGCCGCCGTGCGCTTGGCGTTGCGCGTCTGCAGCATCCAGAGGCGGCCGCTCTCGATGGTGAACTCGAGATCCTGCATGTCGCGGTAGTGCTTCTCGAGCTGGCCGCCGATGCGCACCAGGTCGCGGAAGCAGGCCGGCATGGCCTCTTCGAGGGCGGGCAGGGTGCGGGCGCGCTCGGCCTCGTCGATGCCGTGCAGCGCGGCGTAATGCTGCGCGGCGAAGGTGCTGATCTGCTGGCCGGTGCGGGTGCCGGCGACGACGTCCTCACCCTGCGCGTTGACCAGGAACTCGCCGTAGATGCCGCGCTCGCCGGTCGACGGATTGCGCGTGAAGGCGACGCCGGTGGCGCAGTCGTCGCCGAGGTTGCCGAACACCATCGCCTGCACGTTGACCGCGGTGCCCCAGTCGTCGGGGATCTTGTTGAGCTTGCGATAGGTATTGGCGCGGGCGTTGCCCCATGAGCCGAAGACGGCGCCGATGGCGCGCCACAGCTGCTCCATCGGATCCTCGGGGAAGTCGAGGCCGAGGCGCTGCTTGACCACCGCCTTGAACTCGCCGGCCAGCGCTTCGAGGTCGGCGGCGGTGAGATCGGTGTCCTGCTCGATGCCGCGCGCGTGCTTCTTGCGCTCGAGGATGACCTCGAACGGATCCTCCTCCTTGCCCTCCGGCTTCATGCCCAGCACGACGTCGCCGAACATCTGGATGAAGCGGCGGTAGCAATCCCAGGCGAACCGGGCGCTGCCCGAGGCGCGGATGAGGCCCTGCACGGTGCGCGCGTTGAGGCCGAGGTTGAGGACGGTGTCCATCATCCCTGGCATCGAGGCGCGCGCGCCGGAGCGCACCGACACCAGCAGCGGCCTTTCGGCGTCGCCAAATTTACGGCCCATGACCGACTCGATGCGCGCCAGATGCTGGCGCACCTCGGCGTCGAGCCCGGCCGGGTTCCTGCCGTGCGCGGTGACGTAGGTGCAGACCTCGGTGGTGATGGTGAAGCCGGGCGGCACCGGCAGCCCGAGCCCGGCCATCTCGGCCAGGTTGGCGCCCTTGCCGCCGAGCAGGTTCTTCATCTCGGCGCGCCCTTCGGCCTTGCCGCCGCCGAAGAAGTACACCATCTTCTGCAGGGGGCGCGGTGCGATCGCGGTTTTCGCGACCGGCTTCCTCGCCACCAGCTTCTTGGCCACCGCCTGCTTCGCGACGATCCGCTTGGCGACGCCCTTCTTGGCCGCCGCGGCCTTCTTCTTCGGTGCCGTCTTGCGCGCTGCGGCGGCGCGCACGGTCTTGCCGCTCATCCGTCCACCCATGGTCTCTACCTCGTCCGCGGGGCGGCCAGGCGCTGCGCCAGCTCGCCGATCAGGCGGTCGATCGGCAGGCGTTCCTGCGCCATGGTGTCGCGGTCGCGCAGCGTCACCGTATCGTCCGTCATGGTCTGGTGATCGATGGTGATGCAGAACGGCGTGCCGACCTCGTCCTGGCGCCGGTAGCGCCGGCCGATGGCGCCAGCCTGGTCATAGTCGACGGCGAAATGCTCGCGCAGCGCCGCGTACACCGCGTCGGCCTTCTCCGGCTGGCCGTCCTTGCGCAACAGCGGGAACACCGCCGCCTTGTACGGCGCGAGCTGCGGGTGCAGACGCAGGACGGTGCGCGGCTCGCCGTCGACGACGTCCTCGTCGTAGGCGTCGACCAGGAACGCCAGCGTGGCGCGGTCGGCGCCGGCGGCGGGCTCGATGACGTACGGCGTGTAGTGCTCGCGGCTCTCCTCGTCGAAGAAGGTGAGGTCCTTGCCGCTGTGCTCGGAATGCTGGCGCAGGTCGAAGTCGGTGCGGTTGGCGATGCCCTCGAGCTCGGACCAGCCGATGGGGAAGTTGTACTCGACGTCGGCGCAGCCCTTGGCATAGTGCGCCAGCTCGTCCGACGCATGCGGGCGCAGGCGCAGGTGGTCGGGGCGGATGCCGTACTTGACGTACCAATCGAGCCGCGTCTGGGTCCAGTAGTCGAACCAGCGGTCGTCGTCGCCGGGCTTGACGAAGTACTCCATTTCCATCTGCTCGAACTCGCGCGTGCGGAAGAGGAAGTTGCCGGGGGTGATTTCGTTGCGGAACGACTTGCCGATCTGCGCGATGCCGAAGGGGATCTTCTGCCGCGCCGTCGTTTGCACGTTCTTGAAATTGACGAAGATGCCCTGGGCGGTCTCGGGTCGCATGTAGACGACGCTGGCGGTGTCCTCGACCGGCCCCATGAAGGTCTTGAACATCAGGTTGAAGTTGCGCGCCTCGGTCAGGTCGCACTTCTCGAACTCCCCGGGGTGCTTACTCGGCTTCAGTGTGCACTGCGCGCTGTCGATGTGGTCGGCGCGAAAGCGCGCCTTGCACTCGCGGCAGTCGATCAGCGGATCGCTGAAGCCCGCCAGATGACCTGAGGCCTCCCAGACCTTGGGGTGCATGAGGATGGAGCAGTCGATGCCGACGATGTCGTCGCGCGTCTGCACCATGTCCTTCCACCACGCGTTCTTGACGTTGCGCTTCAGCTCGACGCCGAGCGGACCGTAATCCCAGCAGCTCGACAGCCCGCCGTAGATCTCGCTCGACTGGAACGTGAACCCGCGCCGCTTGGCCAGATTCACGATCTTGTCCATGGTGACTTCGCTCATGTGGGGGGCGCCTTCCGGAAAAGTGGAAGCTCGGGAACTAGCACGCGCCCGCGGACATCATCAAACCAGGCCCCGGCGCGGACACCTGGCCCCGCCGCCTTCACCTGGCCCCGAGCACACACCTGGCCTGGCCCCGCCGCCGACACCCGGCCCCGCCGCCGACACGTGGAG
>JBOHWA010001139.1:0-5255 GCA_050735855.1 Binatia bacterium | reverse complement strand
GGCGTGCACCGCGGCGCGGATGCGGCGCGCGGCCGCGAGGGCGCGCACGGCGCAGAGCTCGACTGCCGATGCTTTCGCCATGGGACGCGGTCATAGGCGTCGGGCCGAGGCCGTGCAAGGCGCTCTGCCGCCGGTGGGCAGGCGCCATCGGGGGGGGCCGGGATTGTGCCTTGTGATTCCCCGCCCAGCGTACTACGGCGAGGGCTGGGGGGACTTCCTGTGATGGGTGTTCGGTGGGTACGGGTGTGGCCGGTGATCGCCACGCTGCTGGTCGCGCTGTCGGGCGCGCCGGCGGCGCGGGCGGCATTCACGACCTTCGAGACCGGGCCGGTGCGCCCGCTGGCGATGTCGCCGGACGGGACGCGGCTGTTCGCTGCCAATACCCCGGACGGACGGCTCGAGATCTATGGGATCGACGCCGGTGGCCTGACGCGCCAGGAGTCGGTGCCGGTCGGCCTCGAGCCCTGCGCCGTCGCCGTGCGCGGCAACGGCGAGGTGTGGGTGGTCAACCACCTCTCCGACTCGGTCAGTGTCGTCGACGTCTCCACCTCGCCGGCGCGCGTCGTGCGCACGCTGCTGGTCGGCGACGAGCCGCGCGACATCGTCTTCGCCGGCCCGGGGGGCACCCGCGCCTTCGTCACCACCGCACACCGCGGCCAGAACCATCCCAACCCCGCCCAGATCATCACCGACCTGACGAGCCCCGGCATCGGCCGCGCCGACGTCTGGGTGTTCGACGCCGCCAACCTCGGCGCTACGCTCGGCGGCACGCCGCTGAACATCCTCACCCTGTTCGGCGACACGCCGCGCGCGCTGGCGGTGTCGCCCGACGGGTCCACCGTGTACGCCGCCATCTTCCACTCGGGCAACCGGACGACGGCGGTCTCCGAGGGCGCCGTCTGCGACACCGACGGCACCCACATCGGCAACAACACCGTGCAGGGGCCGTGCTCGATCGACGGCGTCACCATGCCCGGCGGCCTGCCGCTGCCGCACGCCGACATCCTCGGCGAGATCCGTCCCGAGGTCGGCCTCATCGTCAAGTTCGACGGCACCCACTGGGTCGACGAGCTGGGCCGCAACTGGGACCCGGCGGTGAAGTTCAATCTGCCCGATCGCGACGTCTTCGCGATCAACGCCAACGCCAATCCGCCGGCGCAGACGTCCTTCTATACGGGCGTCGGCACGATCCTGTTCAACATGGCGGTCAACCCGGTCACTCAGAAGGTCTACGTCAGCAACGGCGAGGCGCGCAACGAGACCCGCTTCGAGGGCCCCGGCAGCTTCAGCACGACGGTGCAGGGCCATCTGTCCGAGTACCGCATCACCGTGCTCGACGGGTCGAGCGTCCTGCCGCGCCACCTGAACAAGCACATCAACTACAACCAACGCCCGGCACCGCCGGCGACCAGGGACGACAGCCTGGCGACGCCGCTCGAGATGGCGGTGACCAGCGACGGCACGACGCTCTACGTCGCGGCCTTCGGCTCGAACGCGATCGGCGTCTTCGACACGGCGGCCCTGGAGGCGAACACCTTCACCCCCGACGCGGCCGACCACATCGCGGTCAGCGGCGGCGGCCCCGGTGGTCTGGTGCTCGACGAAGCGCGCGGGCGGCTCTACGTGCTCACCCGCTTCGACAACGGCCTATCGGTGATCGACACGACCTCGGCCAGCGAGGTGGCGCACCTGCTGTTCTACAATCCCGAGCCGGTGAGCGTGGTCGAGGGGCGGCCGTTCCTCTATGACGCGGTCGCCACCTCGAGCAACGGCGAGGCGTCGTGCTCGAGCTGCCACATCTTCGGCGACTTCGACAGCCTGGCCTGGGACCTCGGCAACCCCGACGACATCAAGACGCCCAACCCGCTGCCGATCCGCCTCGAGGATCTCGTGCAGCTGCAGGGCAGCGACGTCGACTTCGACAACTTCCACCCGATGAAGGGGCCGATGACGACGCAGACCCTGCGCGGCATGGCCAACCACGGCGCCATGCACTGGCGCGGCGACCGCGCCGACCTGGTCGACCCGTTCAACGAGGACATCGCCTTCCGCAATTTCCGCGTCGCCTTCCCCGGCCTGGTCGGGCGCGACACCATGATCGACGAAGCCGACATGCAGAAGTTCGCCGACTTCGCGCTGCAGGTGCAGTTGCCACCCAATCCGATCCGCAACATCGACGGCAGCTTCAGCGCCGATCAGCAGGCCGGGCGCAACTTCATGACCGGCAGCCGGCGCTCGGACGGCATCGCGGTCGGCGGCGGCTTCGGCTTCAACTGCGTCGGCTGCCACACGCTCGATCCCGGGCAGGGCTTCTTCGGCGGCGACGGTCAGGCGTCGTTCGAGAACGAGACGCAGATCGTCAAGGTCGCCCACCTGCGCAACATGTACCAGAAGATCGGCATGTTCGGCATGCCGTCGGTCGACTTCTTCAACAGCGGCGACAACGGCCACAAGGGCAACCAGGTGCGCGGCTACGGCTTCATCCACGACGGCAGCGTCGACACCCTGTTCCGCTTCATCCAGGCGACCGTCTTCAACGACGGCGGCACGTTCAACCCGGTCGGCTTCCAGAACGACACGCAGCGCCGCCAGGTCGAGCAGTTCCTGCTCGCCTTCGACACCAACCTGGCGCCGGTCGTCGGCCAGCAGGTGACGCTGACCAGCAGCAACGGCGCCATCGTCGGGGCGCGCATCTCGTTGCTCAACGCCCGCGCCGCCGCCAACGAGTGCGACCTGATCGTCAAGGGCACCTTCGGTGGCCAGCCGCGCGGCTGGTACCGCACCGCCGCCGGCACCTTCCGCAGCGACCGCGCCAGCGAACCGCTGATCAGCGAGGCGAACCTGCGTCTGCTCGCGGCCGTCGCCGGCCAGGAGCTGACCTATACCGCGGCGCCGCTCGGCGCGGCGGTGCGCGCCGGCGTCGACCGCGACGAGGATGGCTTCTTCGACGCCGACGAGCTCGTCGGCGGCTCCGATCCCGCCGACCCGAACAGCACGCCGGGCAACATCCCGCCGACCGCGACGCTCACCCTGACGCCGTCGACGACGGCGAGCGCGACCGCCACCAGCACCGCCACGGCGACCGCCAGCGCCACCTTCACCGCGACGCAGACACCGACCTTCACGCCGGTGCCGCCGAGCGCCACGGCGACCGACACGCCGATAGGGGCTCCGACGGCGACCGACACGGCGACGCCGGTCAGCACCCCCACCGCCAGCACCACGCCGACGCGGACCGACACCGGCACGTCGACGCCCACCCGCACTCCGACGCGGACCGGCACGTCGACCCGCACCCCCACCTCGACCCAGACGGCGACGGCACTGAACACGCCGTCGCACACCCCCACGGCGAGCCCGACGCCACTGTGCGCCTCGACGCCGCGCGCCGGCTGTCGCACCCCCGGCCGCTCGCTCCTGCTGCTCAAGAGCGGCAGCAAGCCGAAGCTGCTCTGGCGCTGGTTCGCCGGCGACGCGCCGGTCGCCGAGTTCGGCAACCCGAGCTCGGCGACCCGCTACGGCCTCTGCGTGTACGACTCGACGGCCCTCGTCACATCGCTCGCGCACGCCGTCCAGGTGGCACCGGGCGGTGGATGGACCGCGCTCGGCGCAGCCACCCTGCGCGGCTTCAAGTTCGACGATAGCCTGGCGACGCAGCAGGGCACGCGCCGTATCCTCCTCAAGGGCGGCAAGCCGGGTCGCGACAAGCTGCAGTTCAGCGGCAAGGGCGCCGCCCTGACGCTGCCGCCTGCGGCTGGAGTCGATCGCTACTTCGACCAGGACGCCGACGTGACGGTGCAGCTGGTGACCGACGACGCCTGCTGGGAGGCGGTCTATCAGCCGCCGGACGTCGACCGGAACGGCGCCGATTACTACAAGGCGAGCGAATAGTGCCCGGCGCAGGGGTGGGTTCGGCCATCCAGGTCGGCGCGCGTGCGGTGCCCCAGCGCCGCGCGCGCGATCGCGCCCGCCGTCTCGCCGGGGCGACGGCCGCGCTGTGGTTGATCGCCGCCCGGGCGGCATCGGGCGCGCTGCTCACCGTGCCCGATGATCATGCCACCGTGCAGGCGGCGCTCAACGCGGCGTTCGCCGGCGACACGGTGCAGGTGCGCCAGCAGGTCGCGCCGTACGCCGAGAAGATCGTCTTCCCGCGCAGCGGCGACGCCGTCGACGGCTTCATCACGCTGACCGCATTCCCGGGCGATGCGCCGGTGCTCGACGGCACCGGCGTCGCGGGCGACAACATGGTGCTGATCGAGGATCGCAGCTACGTGCGCCTGCGCGGCTTTGAGCTGCGCAACAACCTCGGGGTCAACGACGGCTCCGGGGTGCGCGTCCTCGGCGCCGGCGCGCACATCGAGATCCTCGACAACCGCATCCACGCCATCCGCGGCGACGACGCGATGGGCATCACGGTCTACGGCACCGCGCCGGCACCGATCAGCAACCTGCTCATCGACGGCAACGAGATCTACGACTGCGACCCCTACCGCAGCGAGGCGCTGACGCTGAACGGCAATGTCACCGACTTCGCCGTGACCAACAACCTGGTGCGCGACGTCAACAACATCGGCATCGATTTCATCGGCGGCGAGACCGACATCCAGCCCGATCCGAGCAAGGTGGCGCGCAACGGCGTCTGCCGCGGCAACGTCGTGCTGCGCGCCAATGAACAGGGCGGCGGCTACGCCGGCGGCATCTACGTCGACGGCGGCCGCGACATCCTCATCGAGCGCAACCTCGTCGCCGGGTCGGACCTCGGTATCGAGATCGGCGCCGAGAACCCCGGCATCGTCACCCAGAACATCGTGGTGCGCGACAACGTGCTCTACGGCAACCTGAAGGTGGGCCTGGTGTTCGGCGGCTTCCAGGCCTCGGTCGGCCGGGTCCGGGACAGCCAGTTCCTCAACAACACGCTCTTCCAGAACGACACCGCCGGCGAGGGCTTCGGCGAGCTGTGGATCCAGTTCGCCGAGGACAACCAGGTGCGCAACAACGTCCTCTACTCGACGGCGCAGAACGTCCTCGTCTACTCGGAGAACGGCAACGTCGACAACGCGCTCGACTACAACCTGTTCTTCGCCGCCGGCGGCGCCGGCAGCGCCCAGTTCGTCTGGCAGGGCACGCTCTATCCGGGCTTCGCCGCGTATCAGGCGGGGGCGGGGCAGGACGCGCATTCGCAGTTCGCCGATCCGCTGTTCGTCGCTGCCGGCGCGGCCGACTTCCATCTGCGCGCCGGCTCGCCGGCCGTCGAC
>JBOHWA010001138.1:0-3287 GCA_050735855.1 Binatia bacterium | reverse complement strand
GCGCCGCATCGGGCGTACGTTTCGGCCCGCGCGGGGTAGCGGCTGCCGGCGCCGGCGTCGCGGCGGCCGGTGGCGACGTGGCGTCGAAGCTCAGCCGGCGGCGCAGGGTGGCGCGCACCTTGGCGCGCCGGCCGCCGAAGCCGAACAGCCCGCGGGTGGCGTTGGCGAGGATCTCGATGTCGACCTTGTCGCGGCTGACGCCGAGGCGCTGCAGCGCGCGGGCGATCGCGTCGTCGATGCTCTGGCCTTCGGTTTCGACGGACTCCATCGGCGGATCCCTCGAAGGGTCTGGTGGCTGGTCAGCGCTTGGCTGGCCGCATCATGGCGTACTGCTGGGCGATGGTCAGACAGTTGTTGACCAGCCAGTAGAGCGTCAGACCGGCAGGGAAGTTGATGAACATGAAGGTGAACATGACCGGCATGATCATCATCACCCGCTGCTGTGCCGGATCGGCGGCGGACGGGGTCATCCACTGCTGCACGAACATGCTGGCGCCCATGATCAAGGTCAGCACCGGAATGCCCGGATGCTCGACGAAGGGCAACTGCAGCGAGCCGAGGCGGTCGGGGGCCGACAGGTCGGTCACCCAGCCGAAGAACGGGGCGTGGCGCAGCTCGACCGCGTTCTGCAGCGCGTTGTAGAGGCCGACGAACACCGGCAGCTGCAGCAGCATCGGCAGGCACCCGCCGAGCGGGTTCACCTTGTGCCGCTTGTAGAGCTCCATGACCTCGCGGTTCACTTCTTCCGGCTTGTCGGCCAGGCGCTCGCGGATCTTCTGCATCTCCGGCTGCAGCTTCTGCATGTCGCGCATCGACTGGAAGCTCTTCTTGGTCAGCGGGTAGAACGCGAGCTTGATCAGCACGGTCAGCAGGATGATGGCGATGCCGTAGTTGCCGGTGAAGCTGTGCAGGAAGCGCAGCGCCTGCAGCATCGGCAGGGCGACGAAGGTGAACCAGCCGAGATCGACGGCGCGGCGCAGGCCATGACCGACCGCTTCGAGGCGGTTGATGTCCTTCGGTCCGACGTAGAGATCGGCGTGCGTGGCGAAGCTGCCGGGCGGGTGCAGGAGTTGCGCCTCGACCAGGTTCTCGGTGCGCTTGGTCCACAGCCGCAAGGCGTTCGGCGGTTCGCTCTCGGGCACCAGCGCGGCGAGAAAGTAGGCGCCGCTGAAGCCGAACCACGAGATGTTGTTCTCTGACAGGCGGCCCGGAGCGAGGTCGGTGAACAGCTCGTGGACCAGCTTGTCGTCCTGCAGCAGGACGACCTGGTTGAACACCACCTCGGCCGCCTTGGGGCCGGCCGGGTTGATGCCTTCGTCCCAGCTCAGGCCGATCTCGGTGTAGGCGGCGGGCATGTTGTCGACCTGGACGTCGATGCCCCACAGGTAGCCGTCGCCGCGCACCTGGATGCGCTTCTGCAGCGTCGCGCCGGCCAGCTCGCCGACGAAGGTGACCGTCGCGGTGGCGCTCTCGTCCACGGTCAGCTGGGTCTGATCGGCGCGATAGAGCACGCCGGCGTCGTCGATCGCCTCCTGGCCACGCAGCGCGAGAGCCAGCGGCAGGCGGCCGCTGACCGGATAGGCGACCATCTGCAGCGGCGGGCTGTCGGCCGCGACGGTGCTGCGGTAGTGCTTCAGCTCGAAGCTCTTCAGCCGCGCCCCGGCGGTGGTGAACACGGCGCGGTAGTAGTTCGTGTCGACCATCACGTCGCTGGCGTCGGCTGGCGCCGGGGCGGCGGCGGCGGCCACCGGCGCGCCCGCGACGGGCGGAACGGCCGGCGCAGCTTCCACGGCCTGGTCGGTCGGCGGTGCGACGGCTGGCGGTCCGGTGCTGGGCGGCGGATCGGTATGCGGGTACAGGCGCTTGATCACGACCTCTTGGTAGAGGACCAGGATCAGTACCGAGATGACGACGGCGATGAGGGCGCGGCGTTCCATGGATGTGTGTGTCGGTGACCTCGGCGGCGGGCTACGCCACCGGGTCGACCCCTCCCGGGTGCAGCGGATGGCAGCGGCTGAGGCGCCGCAGCCCGCGCCAGGCCCCGCGCCACAGGCCGTAGCGGCAGATCGCCTCGGCGGTGTACGCCGAGCACGACGGCGAGAAGCGGCAGTGCGGTCCGAGCAGCGGCGAGATCAGGCGTTGATACAGCCAGATCAGGCCGAGCGCGACGCGCTCGGCGGGCCTACTCGGCGCCGAGGTGGAGGGCGCGAGACAGCTCGTGGACGACATCGGCATAGCGGAGGGTCGCGGCGCTCGGGCGCGCGATGACCAGCACGTCGCACGGTGGCGCCAGTGCGGTGCGGTGGCGGCGGAAGAACTCGCGCACCAGACGGCGGATGCGATTGCGCGTCGGGGCGCCGCCGACCTTGCGGCTCGTGGTGACACCGAGGCGGGCGGGTGGTCGCTGCGTCTGGCGCGTGATCACGACGAAGTGCGGAAGGCTGACCCGCCGTCCGTCGCGCTGCAGGGCCAGAAACTCATGGCGCTTGCGCAACCGGAAGCGGGGTGGAAAGTGCTCGCGGCGTTCGCCGGTCGCGCTCAGGACGGCTGCTTCGGCGGGATCGAGACGGTCAGCCGCTTGCGGCCCTTGGCCCGCCGGCGCTTGATGACCTGCTGTCCGCCCGGCGTCGCCATGCGGGCGCGAAATCCGTGCGTTCGCTTCCGTCGCCTGTTGCTCGGTTGATACGTGCGTTTCATCTCGTTCCTTCAAAAGCGTCAGCTCGTCGTCTCTGCGATCCGCGATGGACCCGGCCGCTGTACGAGCTCAATGGTTGGATCGACCGCCGCGCGCTGGCCAGGCCGCCTCAACTCCACCCGCCCTGTAGCCCAACCCGGCACCAACATCACATCCCCAGGGGCAAAGTCAATTTCGCGGCCACCGCGTCGCCCGGTGGTCTACGAAGCGGGCGCGCCCTCGGCCGGCGCGGCTGCGGCGGCCTTGCTGTGCTTCTTGGCGAAGTGCTCCGGGCACAGGCCGCGGCGCGTCGACGCCTTGCCGCAGCCGGCTTCGTTGCACGAACGGTGGCGCGGCTTGGCCAACTTGCCCTTGCGCCAGTCGAGATAGTGGCGGTGGCAATAGCCCTTGGCTTCGACGTCCTTCTCGCAGCCTGCCGCCTTGCAGGTCCCTTTGTTGCCCATGGTGCCGGTCTCCTCCCGGGGATTGCAGCCCGCGAGCGCGGGCCGAAGCAGACTCTTATGTCACGCGGCGGAGCGCGAATCCACAGGGATGCGCCGGAACGACACGGCCCGGTCGCGGTCGCCCGGGAGGGCGAGGCTCCCGCCGAGCC
>JBOHWA010001137.1:0-4366 GCA_050735855.1 Binatia bacterium | reverse complement strand
GCACTACGCCACGCCGGCCCTGACCGCGGCGGGCTACGCGGTGTTCGGACAGAACAGCCGCTGGGTCAACAACGACGCGCTGTGCGTGCACGAGACGCTGCTGCTCGACGTCGCCGCCGGCGTGCGGTTCCTGCGCCAGCGCGGCTTCGAGCGCATCATCCTGGCCGGCAACAGCGGCGGCGGCTCGCTCTACTGCTTCTACATCGCCCAATCCGCCACGCCGCCGCCCGGACGCCTGCGTGCCACGCCGGCCGGCGAGCCGCCCGACCTCAACACGGTCGACCTGCCGCCGGTCGACGGCTTCGTCTTCCTCGCCGCGCACCTCGGCGAGGGCCGCATCCTGATGCAGATGATCGATCCGTCGGTCAGCGACGAGGACGATCCGCTCTCCTGCGACCCCACCCTCGACCCGTTCAATCCCGACAACGGCTATCGCCAGCCGCCCGCGTCGAGCCACTACGCGGCGGAGTTCGTCGCCCGCTACCGCGCCGCGCAGCGCACCCGCGTTGCCCGCCTCGATGCCATCGCCCGCGCCCGCCTCGAGCGCCGCAGCGAGGCCCGCCAGGCGCTGCGCAGCGACGACTTCGCCGCACAACCGTGGGCGGAACAGGCGCGCCGGCTGCGCACCTCGGTCGCCAACCCGCACATGATCGTCTTCCGCACCGAGGCCGACCTGCGCGCCTTCGACCTGGGGCTCGATCCGTCCGAGCGCGATGCCGGCTCGCTGTTCTCCTATCGGCCCGACCTGACCAACTACATGGAGCTCGGCTTCGCCCGCGTCACCACGCCGCGCGCCTGGCTCAGCACCTGGTCCGGACTCTCCTCCAATGCCGCCGTCGAGGTGAACGGCCCGCGCGTCACCGTGCCCGCGCTGGTCACCTTCTACCGCGGCGACAATGCGATCTTTCCGAGCGACGCGCGCGCGGCGTTCGACGCCCTCGGCGCCGCCGACAAGCAGATCGCCAGCGCCCCCGGCGACCACTACGGCTTCGGCGTCGGCACCCAGGACCGCACCGGCGCCCCGATCGCGCTGGCGACCGTGGTCGCGTGGTTGACGGAGCGCTTTCCGCGCTGACGCCTACCGGCGCCGGCGCGAAGATGGTACCGGAACGAACATGCTCTCCGGTGCTGAACGGGTCCGCGCGCTGCTGCGCGAAGGTCGGCCGCTGGTCCTCGGCGGCGTGTACGATGGCCTCAGCGCGCGCCTGGCCGAGCAGGCGGGCTTCGAGGCGCTGTTCATGGGCGGCTTCAGCGTCGCCGCGACGCTGCTCGGCGAGCCCGACTTCGGCTACCTGACCCAGACCGAGATGGCCGACGCGGCGCGGCGCGTCTGCCGGCTGACCAGCCGGCCGGTGCTGGTCGACGCCGACACCGGCTACGGCAACCCGCTCAACGTCCTGCGCACGGTCGAGCTGTACCACGCCGCCGGCGCCGCCGGGCTGTTCCTCGAGGACCAGGTGTTCCCCAAGCGCTGTGGCCACATGCGCGGCAAGCAGGTCGTCGAGCGGCGCGAATGGCTGAGCAAGCTGCGCGCGGTTCGGTCCGAACGCGAGAGCCGCGACCTGTTCCTGGTGGCGCGCACCGACGCGCGTGCCGCGCTCGGCCTCGATGAGGCGATCGCACGCGGTCAGGCGGCGCGCGATCTCGGCGCCGATGCGATCTTCGTCGAAGCGCCGGAGTCGGTCGCCGAGCTCGAGCAGATCGCCCGCGCCATCCCCGGCCCCAAGGTGGCCAACATGGTCGAGGGCGGCCGCACACCGCTGCTCGGCCCCGACGAGTTGCATGCGCTGGGCTTCGACCTCATCGTCACACCGGTCGCCGCCCTGCTCGCGACCGCCCACGCCGTGCGCGAGGTATACGCCGAGCTGCGCCGCACCGGCACCCTGCGCGGCAAGCTGGAGCGCTTGCTGTCGTTCGACGAGTTCAACCAGTTGATCGGCCTCGAGCGCCACTACGCCCTGGAGCGCCGCTTTCGCGACGAGCCGGAATGAAAGCCCACACCGAGTACCTGATCTTCAACACCAAGCAGGCGCGCGAGCTGGTCAACATCACCGCGCGCCTGGCCGAGATCGTCCAGCGCTCCGAGATTCGCGAGGGCATGTGCCTGGTCAGCGCCATGCACATCACCGCCGGCATCTGGGTAAACGACGAGGAGGACGGCCTCAAGCACGACTTCCTCGAGTGGCTCGACCAGCTCGCGCCGGCGCGGCCCGACTACCGTCATCACCAGACCGGCGAGGACAACGCCGACGCGCATCTCAAACGCACCCTCGTGCATCACCAGGTGATCCTGCCGATCACCGCCGGCCAGCTCGACCTCGGCCCGTGGGAGCAGGTCTTCTACACGGAGTTCGACGGGCGACGAAAGAAACGCGTCGTCGTCAAGGTGATGGGCGAGTGACCGGCCCCGCGCCGCGCCCGCTCGGGCGGCGTTTCTTCTCGCGCGCGACGCTGGACCTGGCGCGCGCGCTGCTCGGGCAGATGCTCTGCCGCCGCGCCGGCGAGGCGATCCTGCGCGGCCGCATCGTCGAGGTCGAGGCCTACACCGACGATCCCGCCTCGCACGCGCGCGGCGCCCGCCGCACGCCGCGCAACGCCGTCATGTTCGGTCCGGCCGGCCACGCCTACGTCTACTTCACCTACGGCATGCACTTCTGCTTCAACATCGTCGCCGAGCGCGACGGGCGGCCCGGCGCCGTGCTGGTGCGCGGCCTCGAGGGGCCGGCGGCGGCCAACGGCCCGGCGCGGCTGTGCCGCGCGCTGCAACTCGATCGCGCCCAGGATGGCGTCGATCTGACCCTGGGCGACGCGGTGTGGATCGAACGCGGCGGCCGGCGCCGCACGGACGTGGTGGTGCAGGCCACCCGCATCGGCATCCGCGTCGCCACCGAGCTGCCGTGGCGCTTCTATCTCGCCGGCAGCCCCGGGGTGTCGCGCCGCGACCGCGCCGCCGAGGCCGCCCTGCTCGCGCGGCGTTGAGCATCGCGTGCAGCGAAGAGCGGGCGGGCCGCCCGCGCTCCCAGCGTGAGCGCGCTGCCCACTCGCGCGGCGCTCGACCCCAGCTCGCAAACCGGTCAACGCACCCGCAACCCACGCGCGAACCGGGGTAGATCGCCGCGTGGGGCCGGTGACGCTCACGCTGGGAGCGGGCGGCCCGCCCGCTCCTCGCCGCCGCGGCGGCGTTCCAGCCGGCCCGCGTCGCGCTTTCATCAGACCCCAACCATCGGTACGCTGAAACGATGCATGGATCGCGGGCCATCGGCGCCGTCGTCTTGGTGGCGCTCGGCGTTTCGATAGGGATCTGGTTTAGTGCGGTGAACCCGCAACCGCTCGGCGCCGACCGCAGCGGCCGGCGCGCGGTCGCCCCGGGTCAGCTCGCCGACGACGAGCGCGGCACCGTCGAGCTCTTCCAGCGCTCCTCCCCGTCGGTCGTCTTCGTCACCTCGCTGGCGCTGCGGCGCAACGCCTTCCGCCTCAACCTGACGCAGATCCCGCGCGGCAGCGGCTCCGGCTTCGTCTGGGACACGGCCGGCCACATCGTCACCAACTTCCACGTCATCCAGGGCGGCGACGCCGCCCAGGTGACGCTCTCCGATCAGACGACCTGGGACGCCACACTGGTCGGCGCCGCGCCGGAGAAGGACCTCGCCGTCCTGCGCATCGAGGCGCCAGCCGGCACGCTGCATCCCATTCCGATCGGCACCGCCAACGATCTGCAGGTCGGCCAGCATGTCTTCGCCATCGGCAACCCGTTCGGCCTCGATCACACGCTGACCACCGGCGTGATCAGCGCGCTCGGGCGCGAGATCGACTCGGTGGCGCGCATCCCGATCCGCGACGTGATCCAGACCGACGCCGCCATCAATCCGGGCAACTCCGGCGGCCCGCTGCTCGACAGCAGCGGCCGCCTGATCGGCGTCAACACCGCCATCTTCAGCCCCTCGGGCGCCTACGCCGGCATCGGCTTCGCCATTCCGGTCGACACCGTCCAATGGGTGGTGCCCGACCTCATCGCCTACGGCAAGGTGCGCCGGCCGACGCTCGGCGTGCAGATCGCCCCGCCGCAGATCGCCCGCCAGCTCGGCATCGACGGCGCGCTGATCCTCGACGTCACCGCCGACGGCGGCGCGGCGCGCGCCGGTCTGCGCCCCACCCGCCGCGACGAGCGCGGCCGGCTGCTGCTCGGCGATGTCATCGTCGCGGTCGACGGCAAGGCGGTGCGCTCGGGCAACGACCTCGTCCTCGCGCTCGAGCAGCGCGAGGTCGGCAAGAAGGTGCTGGTCAAGCTGCGCCGCGGCGACGCGGAGCGCGAGGTGACCGTCATGCTGCAGCGCGAAGGCTAGCGCGCGGCGAGGAGCGGGCGGGC
>JBOHWA010001136.1:0-2081 GCA_050735855.1 Binatia bacterium | reverse complement strand
GGCTGCTGAGCGCGCCCGAGCGCGTCGCCGATGCCGGCGCCGTGGTCGCGGCGATCAACGCCGATCTCGACGCGGCGCGCGTGCTGCTCGCCGCGCCGCCGCGCGAGAGCGCCGTCAACCTGGCGTTTCAATCGGCCTTCATCATCCTGCGCGAAGGCTTCGAGGTCGTGCTGGTGGTCGGCGCGCTGCTGGCGTTCGTGCGCAAATCCGGACACCTCCATATGCGCGCCCCGATTCTCTGGGGCGCCGCCACCGGCGTGATCGCCAGCCTGCTGACCGCCTACGCGCTGGTGCAGATCTTCCACGCGTCGGGCGCGGCGGCCGAGGCGCTCGAAGGCCTCACCATGCTGCTGGCGGCCGCGGTGCTGTTCTTCGTCAGCTACTGGCTGATCTCGAAGGCCGAGGCGGAGCGCTGGCAGCGCTACATCCAGGGCAAGGTGCAGTCCGCCCTGGCGACGGGCAACGTCCTGGCGCTGGTCGGCGCGTCGTTCCTGGCGGTCTACCGCGAAGGCGTCGAGACGGTGCTATTCTATCGGGCCCTGCTCGGCGCCGCGGCGGGGCAGGTCGCGCCGGTGGTCGCCGGCTTCGGCATCGGCGCCGTCGCCCTGGCGATCGTCTACGTCCTCTACGCGCGGCTCGGCCGGCGCCTGCCGATGCGCCAATTCTTTCTCGTTACCGGCGGCCTGCTCTACTACCTGGCGGTGGTCTTCGCCGGCAAAGGCATCGCCGAGCTGCAGGCGGCGGGCTGGGTGAGCACCACGCCGGTGCGCGGCGTGCCGCGCATCGACTTCCTCGGCCTGTCTCCGACCGTCGAAACCCTCGCCGCGCAGGGCGTCCTGGTGCTCTGCGTGCTGTACGCGCTGACCACCACGCTGCGCCGCGCGCCGGCGAGGGGCGGCGCCCTCGACGCCCCGGAGCGCACCGGCGCCAAACCCTGAGCGCCGGTCCGTCGATCCGATCCCAGTCATGCGCGTTCTGTGGTGGATACTGCTGCTCGCCTGCCTGTGCGCCCCGGCGCCGGGCGCGGCCACCGTGTTCTATGCGCGCGACGAGGCGATCAAGCTCGCCTTCCCCGACGCCGACCGCACCGAGGCGCGCGACTTCTTCCTCACCGCGGCCCAGCGCACCGCGATCGAAGCGGCGGCCAAGTCGAAGCTGGAGTCGGACCTGCTCACCGTCTACATCGGCTACCGCGGCGGCCAGCCGATCGGCTACGCGATCTTCGATACGCACAACGTCCGCACGTTGCCCGAGACGTTCCTGATCGTGCTGTCGCCGGCCGGCGCGATCACGGCGACCCACCTGCTGGCCTTCTACGAGCCGATGGAGTACGCGCCGCCGGCGCGCTGGTCGGCGCAGTTCGACGGCGCGGTGTTGAACAGCGAGTTGCGCGTCGGCCGCGGCATCGCCGGCATCACCGGCTCGACGCTCACCGCCGAGGCGGTCACCGGTGGGATCCGCCGCGCCCTCGCCATCTATGGCACCCTGCTGAAGGAACCCTGACGCCGTGCGCTTCGTGGTGACCGGCGAATGGACGCGCAATCGCCTGCTCAAGGTGATCGTCTGGTGCTTCCTGACCTACACGCTGATCCTGTGGGTGACCAACGCGGGGCTGTACTTCGCCAGGATGAGCCTCGCGCCGAGCTCGGTGGTCGACTACTTCCTCGGCAACGAGGAGAAGTTCCTCCAGCCGCGCTCGCTGCAGGGGCTGCTCGAGATGCTGCACTTCCACACCTTCGCCATGGGCATGCTGCTGATGACCCTGACCCACCTGGTGCTCTTCGTTCCCATCTCCATGCGCACCAAGGCCTATGGCATCGCCATCGCCTTCGTCTCCGGACTCGGCGGCGAGCTGAGCGGCTGGGGTGTGCGCTTCATCCATCCGGCCTTCGCCTACCTGAAGGTGGGCTTCTTTCTCTCGCTCGAGCTGTCGATTCTCTGGCTGATGATCCAGGTGGGCCGCGCCCTGCTGACCGATGCGCCGAGCGCGTATACGCAGAGCAACAGCCCGCCGGCGCGCCCCGGTCCGTGAGCATGGCCGCTGCGCCGCGCCGGCGCCGCGCCGCCCTGCCGTGCAGCCT
>JBOHWA010001135.1:0-2725 GCA_050735855.1 Binatia bacterium | reverse complement strand
CGCGCAGCTCGCCGGCCTCGAACAGACACAATCGACGCATGCCCAGCAGCTCGCCGGGCTGCACGAAGCCAGCGAACGGTTGCGCACGCAGGCCGACGTCCTGCGCCGTCGCGTCGCCGCGGCGGGCGAAGCGCCGCCCGCCGGGGCGCGCAGCGCCGCCCTCGCGCCGGCGCCGATGCCGGCGGTAGCGCTCGACGACACCGAGGCCGCGGTCGACACCTGGTTGGTATCGCAGGCCTTTCGCGGCACCGAAGAGGCCCTCGGCGACCGTCAACGCCAGTACGTGCCGCACTTCGCCGGGCGCCGCGACGTGCTCGACATCGGCTGCGGGCGCGGCGAGTTCCTCCTGCTGCTGCGCGAGGCCGGCATCGCCGCACGCGGCGTCGACAGCGATCGCGACATGGCGCTGTGGTGCCAGGAAAAGGGGCTCGACGTCACCTGCACCGACGCCCTCACCTACCTGGCGCACCAGCCCGAGGCCTCGCTGGGCGGCATCTTCTGCGCCCAGGTGGCCGAGCATCTCGCCACCCCCGATCTGCTGCGCTTCATCCACCTGGCGCACCGCGCCCTGCGTCCGGACGGCCTGCTGCTGATCGAGACCCTCAACCCCGAGTCGCTGCTGGTGCTCTACCGTTGGTTCTGGGTCGACCTCACCCACGAGCGCCTGGTGCACCCGGAGACGCTGAAGTTCGTCTTGCAATCGTGCGGCTTCCGCGACATCGATCTGCACTTCGTCCCGCCGCCCGACGGGCCGCTGCGCCTGCCGCTGCTCGAGCTGCCCGGCGCGCCGCCCGAGGGGCTGGCGCGCTTCAACGCCGCGACCCAGTATCTCAACGATCTGCTCTACGGCAGCTTCGACTACGCCGTCATGGGCATCCGCTGAGCTCGCACATGGGCGCGCCGCTGGTCAGCGTCATCGTCCTCAACTTCAACGGCGAGCAGATCATCGCGCGCTGCCTCGACCATCTGCTGGCGCAGACGTACCCGAACCTGCAGATCCTGGTGGTCGACAACGACTCGCACGACGGCAGCGACGCGATCCTGCGCGCCTACGAGGCCGACGGGCGCGTCACCGTGCTGCGCAGCCCGACCAACCTCGGCTGCGCCGGCGGGCGCAACCTCGCCCTGCCCGAAGCGCAGGGTGAGATCGTCGCGTTCATGGACAACGACGGCTACGCCGCGCCGGACTGGCTCGCGGCGGCGGTGCGCGTGCTCGACGGCGACGCGCGCGTCGCCGCCGTCGCGCCTCTGGTCTTCTTCAACCGCCACAAGCTGATCCTCAACGGCGCCGGCGGCACGCTCAACCAGCGCGGCTACGGCGGCGACTTCTGCTATCGCGAGCCCTACGAGTTCGCCCGCCTGCCGCACTACGTGCTCTACCCGATGGGCTGCGGGATGGTGATGCGCCGCGCGGTGCTGGACGAGATGCGCCGCTTCGACGCGGCGCTGTTCAACTACTACGACGACGTCGAGGTCGGCCTCTGGGCCTGGCGCCTCGGCCGTCAGGTGGTCTGCGCACCCGAGGCGTGGGTCGACCACGACTTCAGCGCCTCCGACGTGATCAACCAGAACAAGGCCCTGCTGTGCGAGCGCAACCGCGTGCGCACGGTGCTGAAGTATTTTCCCGCCGCCCACCTGCCCGGCTGGCTGGTGCGCGAGCTGCTCTCCTTCGTGCCGCGCGGGCCGCGCTGGCGCTGGGCGCTGCCGTACAAGGTCTGGAGCTGGAACCTGTGGCACCTGGTCTCGGCCCTGCGCGTGCGCCGCCGCTTCGGCGCCGCCCGCGGCGGCTTTCGCAACCTGCTCGATCCGGGCTGGGGCGATTTTCCGCCCCCGTGCCCGAACAATCAGCTCAATCAACCTGACCCCACCCAGGCGGGCGCCACCGTCGACTTCTGCGACGACGACACGCCCGCGCAGCTGAACTTCGGCTGGTACTCGCCCGAGCGCGACCGGCAGCGGACGATGCGCTGGACCAGCGGCGCCGCGTCGGCCTTCGTCCACCTGCCGGCCGGCGTCGCCGAGGCGGCGATCGAGTGGCGCGGTGGCCGCGCCGATCAGCAGACGACCCTGCGCCTGCGCCCCGTCGGCGAGCTCGGCGTGGTGTGGGAGGCGGTCGACGCGCTGCCCACCGAGTGGACGACGCAACAGTTCCCCTGCGACGCCCCCGCCGGGCTCTACGAGCTGCAGGTGCTCACCAGCCCGGTGTTCGGCGACCGCGGCAACCGCGCGCTCGGCGTCGCCGTCACCCGCATCGCCTTCGCATGACCGGCGCCGCGGCGCCCCGTGTCCAGGCCGGATGCGCCGCATGAAGGCGCTGCACATCTTTCCCATGTTCGGCGACGACCTCACCGCCGGCTCGGACTACGTCCAGCATCGCCTCACCGTCGAGCTGGCGCGGCGCGGCGTCGACGTGGAGGTGCTGACCACCTGCACGCGGCGCCTCGAGCCGAACGCCGCCTTCGGCCTCGGCTGGCCGTCGCACTATCCGGCCGGGCCGACGCTGGTCGACGGCGTGCGCGTGCGCCGCTTCCCGGTGCGCTTCGCCCCCGGCCCGGCGCTCGGCCACGCACTGTCGCGCCCCATTATCTCGCGCTGGCAGCGCGAAGAGTCGGCGCTGGGCATCCACCCGCGCGGCTCCGACGCCGCGGTCGCCGCCTTCCAGCGCCGCGCCCTCGCCCGCCCGCCGCTGTACGACTATCTCGCCCTGCTCGGCCGCGGTCCGCAC
>JBOHWA010001134.1:0-3830 GCA_050735855.1 Binatia bacterium | reverse complement strand
GGCGGCGCCGCGCGCGGCGGCGTGCGGCCGGCGCTGGTCTTGAGCGCCGCCAGCACCTGGCGCAGCGCGCCAGCCAGCGCGCCGGTGTCGGCGACGCCGCCGATGTGCATCGACACGACGCGCGGCGTGTCCCACAGGAGGTCCTGCTGCAGCCCGGTCACCTCGAGGCCGTTGGCCAACACCGCATCGAGCACCGGGGTGACCTCGTCCTCGCGCAGCAGCAACTCGCCGAGCAGCATCGTCTGCTCGGCGACGGGTTGGAAGGCGACCCACGCACCGCGGCCGAGCGGCGCCGGCAGCTTCGCCCCAGCGACCGATACAGGGAGGTCCGCGCGCGGCAGGGCGAGACGAAAGACGCCCTGCTGCACATCGAGAACGCCCTTGACGCCGGTGACCTCCTCGATCAGCGCCGTATCGAGACGCGGTCCGGCAGGCGCCGCCGCGGCGATCGACAGCCACCACATCATTCCAACCGCGCCCACAGCCCATCGAAGCCGCATCATTCGCCCCGCCGTCGCATCGTATCGCCCACCAATGGGGGAGCGGTCGGCGCAGGTCAACTTCCGCCTTGCCCCACATCGAATGCCAATGCCATAACGAAGTGGCCAATCAGCATCTGAGTCTGTGGGGATTGCGTGACACGAACGCTGACGCGAGTGGCTGTCGTCTGCCTGGCGCTGGCCAGCGCCGGTGCCGGGCCGGTGATGGGACAGGTGACGATCGATCGCGGTGCGTCGATCATCGTCTTCCCCAAGGTTGTCGCCGACGCGTCCGCCGACACCGCCCTGCAGCTCGTCAACCTGGCCGCGTCCCGGGCCAGCGCTTTCTGCTCCTATATCGACGGTCGCGGCACGTGGCAGTCGGTCGGGTTCACCGTCGCGCTCGCCACCGATCAGCCGCTCGCTTGGACGGCGGCGGGCGGCCGCTCACCGAGCGGCGTGGATGACCCGAACGACATCCCGCCCGCCCCCGCCGACTTCCGCGGCCTGATGCTGTGTGTCCAGGTCGACGGGGCCGGCTCGCCTCTCACCGGCAACCAGCTGAGCGGCGAGGCGACCCTCGCCTCGCTGACCGACGGCGATGTCGCCAGCTACAGCGCCATCGGGCTGCGTGGGTCTGGGTTGAACGACGGCGACGATGTGCTCTGCATCGGCGGGCAGACCTCGGACCAGTGCATCATCGGCGCGGAGTACGACCCCTGCCCGGCGGCCTGGGAGATCAGCCACCCGGCCGACGGTGCCGAGGACGGCCAGCTCGGCACCGGCTCGAGCCTGCACTCGCGTCTGGTGATCACGCCGTGCACGCAGAACCTCGCCAGCGACACGCCGGAGGCAGTACGCCTCAACCTGCAGGTCGTCAACGAGCTCGAACAGAGCTTCTCCACCACCGCCACGGTGACCTGCTGGTCGGACCAGGCGCTCGCCGACATCGACGCCATCTTCACCGCCGACCTGCTCGGCACCGCCTACGCCCGCACCACCGTTCGCCCGGTTGACGGTGACGGCGGGGTCTTCGTCCTGCTCGAGACCCGCCGGCAAGCGAGCCCAGCGACGGCACCAACCGCGGCGGTGGCCGCGGTGCCGCATCAGATGGGCTTCGCCGCGCGCGCCGATCTGATCACCCTGCCGATCGGTCGCCCCTGATGTCCCGCGCCCGATCGCTCGCCCTCGCTGCCCTGTTGCTCCTGCCGCCGGTGCACGCCGCCGGCCAGGCGACGAGCAGCGATCCGGCGGCGCTGCTCATGTTTCCTTACGTCACCGTCGATCGGGCCGCCGCAGTCGACACGCTGGTGCAGATCACCAACGCCGCGAACCTGCCCGTCGGCGTGCACTGCGTTTACTACGACGCGGCCAGCGCGAGCGCGTCGACCGCCTTCGCCTTCCGCCTCACCCCGCGCCAGCCGACCGCCTGGCGTCTCGGCGTCGGGGGCGACGTGGGGCTCGAAGGTGGAACCATCCCGCCGCTGACCGGCGCGACGCGCCATGGTGTGCTCGATTGCTTCGCGGTCGGTGACGACGGCGCCCCGACCGGTACCGACGTCCTGGTCGGCGCCGCCACCGTCGAGTACGGCGGCGAAGCGGCCGCGGTCGACGCCGCGCGCTACAACGCGCTCGGCCTGCCGGTGACCGAGATCGGCCCGGACGCCGATGACGTGCTGAAGCTCGGCGGGGCGACCGGCGAGTACGCCGGCTGTCCGGCGGCGGCGGCGCTGCCGGTCCTGCTCGACGGCGCCATCGTCGCGTTCGGCGCCGGCGGCACGACCGAGCATGTGCTCAGCTCGACGCTGATCGTGGCGACCTGCAGCCAGGCCGCCGCCGGCGTCACCGTCGCGGTCGAGATCGCCCTGACCAACGAGTTCGGCCAGCAGTTCACCGTCACGCGCGAGGTGCAGTCGCAACTGCGCGTACCGTTCAGCGCCATCGACACGAACGTCCCGGCGCAGTCGTTCTTCAACGTCGCGTCGCAGGGCTCCGCCAGCGGCACGCTGCGCGTCACTCCGGCCGACGGCGCCGCCAGCGGCGTCGTCGCCCTCGCCCTCGCCGCCCACACCAGCGCCGACGAGTCGCGCGTCCACCGCGCCATCATCGCCCCGCGCCTGATCGCTGCGTTCGAAGGCCAGGAGCAGATCGACACCACCCTGCCCGCCCCGGCGTGCGCCGGCGACTGCAACGCCAACGGCGCGGTGGCGATCAACGAGCTGATCGTCGGCGTCAACATCGCGCTCGGCAACCAGGCGCCGGCGACCTGCCCGGCCTTCGATCTCAACAGCAACGGCAGTGTCGCCATCAACGAGCTGATCGCGGCGGTGGGCCGCGCCCTGTCGGGCTGCGAAGGGTAGCGACACAGAGAAAGAACGAAAGAATACTCACCGCGGAGACGCGGAGGACGCGGAGACATGCAGCACTTCCCCGCGTCTCCGCGTCTCCGCGGTGAAGATCTTCTTCTTGGTTTTCCTCTGGGTACTCCCCGTCGTCCCTACGCGCGGGTGCGCATGTAGACGACCAGGGCGATCACCCCGATGACGAACACCGGGATGACGACCACCCAGATGATCTGCTCGAGAATGGCGAAGCCGACGACGGTGACGGCCAGCACGACGCCGACCAGCGAGAGGCGCCAGTCGCCGTGCACGCCGGCGAGAAACGAGGCGAGCGCCAGCACGATCAGCGCGGCGAGGCCGGCGGCCTCGTTCTCCATGCGGCCGGTCGACTGCAGCAGGTAGACCAGGTAGACGGCGCCGACGACGCCGACCCAGTGCATCACCTGGGTTTGCAGCACGCGGCTCACCGCCTCGTCGCGACGCCGCGCCCGCGACCAGGCCGCGACGATGCTGATGATGCCGAACAGCGGCGTCATCCACAGCCAGTAGCGAAAGGCCGAGGCCGGATTGTAGTCGTTGATCGCCACGCCGATGCCGGAGAGCAGGACGAGCACGACCAGCACGATCTCCTCGATCGGGCGGCGCGAAGGGCTGGCGCTGGCGGGCGGCGGCGCGGCCGTATTCGGAACAGGCATGGTCATGCGGGCCTCCCTTCAGGCACGTAGCGCGCGGCGTCGATGATCGACCAGATGTGCACGATCCAGCCGAGCCACACGATCCAGAGGACCGCGGCGAGGACGAACTGCACGGCCGCGGCGAGCAGCCGGCCCTGCACCAGCTGCCCGAGCCCGGGGATGAAGAAACTGCAGATGGCGGCGATGACGTTGGCGGTGGATCCCTGACCGGACATGCGCGCTCTCCTGTCGGCGGCCTTCGTAACATCTGGCCCTCGGTCGCGCGAGCCGCAGCATCGCCTGGAGGGCGCCGGTCCCTCGGCGCCGGGGGCGGC
>JBOHWA010001133.1:0-2101 GCA_050735855.1 Binatia bacterium | reverse complement strand
CCTGGTGTGGGTGCACGAGCGCGACGCCGGCGCCCTGCCGCCGCTCGACGCCGTGCGCGCCCAGGTGCGCGAGGCCCTGCTCGAAGAGCGCGCCGCGGCGGCCGTCGCCGCGGCGGTGCGGTAGGAGCGCACGATGTCGCTGCGCGCCACGACGTGGTTCCTCTGGCTGGTGCTGGTCCTGCTCCTGCCGCTGCCCTACTTCATGATCGACACCGGGCGCATCCCGGCGGCGCAGCTGTTCATGTACGCCGCCCTCACCGCGCCGCTGACCGTCACCGATCCGGGCTTCACCACGCGCTTCATCGCCGGCCTGTTCCTCAGCCAGGCGCTGATGTACGGCGCGGTGCTGTACGTCGGCTCGCGGCGCGTCTCGCAACGGGTCCCGGCGGCGCGCCGCGCCCTGGTCGTGCTCGCCCTCGCGGCGCTGCTCGGCGCCTTCTCGCTGCTCAACGTGTACCGCGCCCCGCTGTCCTACGGCCCCGGCCCAACCAACATCGTCGGCGTCTACAGGTCGAATCCTCCTTGACGCCAGCCGCGAAACGGAGTCGGATGCGGCACCATCTTCCAACCCTAGGAGGTCGTCATGGCGGTTGCACGAGTGACACGAGTCATATCGTCGTCGAAGAAGGGCTTTCAGGACGCGGTGGATCAGGCCGTCACCCGCGCCAGCAAGACCCTGCGAGGCATCACCGGCGGTGAAGTGGTTTCACAGAAGGTGAAGGTCGAGAAGGGGAAGATCGCCGAGTATCGCGTCGAGATGAACATCATCTTCCTGCTCGAGTGAGATCGACAGAGACGGGAGTCGGGAGACGGGGGACCGGAGAGCTCCACCTCTGACGCCCCCCGCTCCCGTCTCCCGTCCTGCAGACGCTCCCGTCATTCCCAAGGAGACCCTGATGGCGACCGAGAGCCGCTATGCACGTCCGACCGATGAGGCGGAGTGGAAGATCGCCGGGCAGTTCGACACCGTCTTCAAGTGGGAATACACCGACGGGCGCGACGCGCTCACGACCCTGTACGAGAAGGGCAAGACGCAGCAGTGGAACGCCAACACCCGCATCGATTGGTCGCAGGATCTCGATCCGGAGAATCCGCAGGAGCTGCCCGACGAGTCGATCACCATCTTCGGCTCCGACGTCTGGAACAAGCTGACGCGCCGCGAGCGCGCTGACGTGCGCCGCCATGCCCAGGCGTGGCAGCTCTCGCAGTTCCTGCACGGCGAGCAGGGCGCCCTGGTCTGCACGGCGAAGATCGTCCAGCAGGTGCCGAACGTCGACGCCAAGTACTACGCCGCGACGCAGGTGATGGACGAGGCGCGCCACGTCGAGACCTATTCGCGCCTGCTGCACGAGAAGTTCGAGCTCGCCTATCCGATCACGCCGACGCTGCGGCGCCTGCTCAACGACGTGCTCAGCGACTCGCGCTGGGACATCACCTATCTCGGCATGCAGGTGCTGATCGAGGGCCTGGCACTGGCCGCGTTCGCGTCGATCCGCGACCAGGCGAAGAACTCGCTGGCCGCATCGGTGAACGCGTACGTCATGCAGGACGAGGCGCGGCACGTCGCCTTCGGCCGCCTGGCGCTGCGCGACTACTATCCGCACCTGACCCAGGCGGAGCGCGACGAGCGCGAGGAGTTCGCCGTCGAGGCCTGTTACCTGATGCGCGACCGCTTCCTCGCCGAGGAGGTCTGGGAGACACTCGGCCTGCCGGTCGAGGAGTGCGTGCGCTTCGTCGACGCGTCGCAGGAGATCCGCGCCTTCCGCTCGCGCCTCTTCACCCGCATCGTGCCGACCATCAAGGCCATCGGCCTGTGGGGACCGAAGATCCGCCGCGCCTATGCCAACATGGGGATCCTCGGCTTCGCCGATGTCGACGCCGACGCCATCATGCGCGAAGACGAACGGGTCGCGGCGGAGTTCGACCGCCGGCGCGCCGGCAACTAGCGCCGCGGCTGGAGCCCCGCCCTGGCGGGCGCCGCGTGTCGGCGTGCTTCGACACGCTCAGCACCGACGGCCGTCACCCGTTCGCGGGCTTTGCCCAAGAAAGCAGAAGGCAACAACGGATTGCGCGGATTAAGCGGATTTCTGACCCCTACTCC
>JBOHWA010001132.1:0-2484 GCA_050735855.1 Binatia bacterium | reverse complement strand
CGCCGGCGGCGCGCGGCAAGTCCGACCAGCTGAACGTGGCGTTCGCCCACGTGCGCCAGGACATCATCGTGATCACCGACGCCGACTCGACCCTCGAGCCGTCGTGCCTGCGGCGGCTGGTCGAGATGCTGGCCGCCGACCCCAACACCGCCATCGTCGGGGCGCGCATCCGCCCCTCCACCCGCCTGCTCGAGGAGCGCATCCACTGGTGGCTGCTCAACCGGCTCTGGTGGCTCGAAGGCGAGGCCTTCGGCACGGCGGCGGTGTCCGGCGTGTGTTTCGCCATCCGCCGCAGCGCCGTCCATCAGCTGCCGCCGGACTGCACGGCGGAGGATGTCCATCTCGCCCTGCGCGCCAGCGCCGCCGGCAAGCGCGTGCGCATCTGCCGCGCCGCGCTGGCGACCGAGCTACGCGTGCCGCAGACGGTGTCCGAGTTCCTGCGCTTCCGCCGCCGGCGCGGTGCCGGCTACGTGCGCGAGCTGCGGCGAGCGTCGGAGCTCAGCGCACCGCCCGCGTGGCGGCTGGCGCGCGCCGTGCGCCTGTTCCACTTCCTCGTCATGCCCGCCCTGACCGTCACGGTTGCCGTCATGGGGCTGGCGCTGCTGGCCACCGCGCACTGGCAGTGGGCGGTCGGCGCCGCGGTGGCGTTCGCCCTGCCGACGCTGGCCGTGCTCGGCGCCTCGCGCCTGCTCGGCGGCGAACGCCGTCGGTGGTGGCGGCTCGGTGTGGCGGTCGGCCGCCTCGCCGGCCTCACCTGGCTGTCGTTGCTCGCCCCGGCTCCGCCGGAGCCCCCCTGCGCCCAAGGAGACTGACCGTGCTGCGCCTCGATCACGTCAGGATGGCGAGCCGATTCGCCGCCCATCGCTTGCGCGCCCTGCATCCCTTCGAAGTGCAGGCGTCGCTGCTCACCGCCTGCAATCTGCATTGCACCTATTGCCGCTGTCCGGACGAGAAGACCGCGCTGATGACCACGGCGCAGTGGGTCGACACGCTGCACGGCCTCGCCGCCGTCGGCACGCTGCGGATCAAGTTCCAGGGCGGCGAGCCGACGATGCGCAAGGACTTCCGCCAGCTGTCCGCCACGGCGCAGCAGGCGGGCATCCGCACCGCGGTGGTGACCAACGGCCTGCTGTTCAAGGACAACCCGGCGCTGCTCGATCACCTCGACGAGGTGGTCTTCAGCCTCGATTCCGCCACCGCGCCGCACCACGATCGGCTGCGCGGCGCCGGCACGCACGCGCGCGCCGTCGAGGGCATCGAGATCGCGCGCGGCCGCGGCATCCCGTTGTTCATCAACATGGTGGTCACCAACCAGAGCCTGGACGAGATCGAGCCGATGCTCGAGTTCTGCGCGGCGCGCGGCATCGGCCTGAACGCCCAGCCGGTGACCTTCGGCCGCAAGTACTACGACGACAAGGCGCTTCCGTACGCGCTCGACGACGAGCAGATGCGCACCATGCACACCCGGCTGGCGGCCTGGAAACGCGCCGGGCGGCCGCTGATGTTCATGGCATCGACCTACGAGCACGTGCTCGACTGGCCCGACTATATGGAGCTCACCGAACGCCGCCCCGACGGGGCGCAGTGCATGGCCGGTCGCTTCTACGTCCACATCGAACCCAACGGCGACGTCCACCCCTGCATCCAGTACGACGCCGACTTGACGCCGATGAACATCGTCCGCGACGGTCTCGAGGCCGCCCTGGCGCACACGCAGCGGCACGATTGCCGCGACTGCTACAGCGCCTACCTGAACGAGCGCAAAGCGGTGTTCGCCCTGCGCCCCAGCGCGCTGTGGGAGATGGTGCGCCGCGGCTGAGCGCGGCGGACGCGCGGGCGATGGCGAGCGGCGAGCCCCGGGGCGGCATATGACGCGCGTCGCGGCACGGTTGGCGATCGGCTTCGGTCTCTTCCTCGCCGTCGCCGAGGTGGGGCGCAACTGGGGCAACTGGGGCTATTGGCCGTTCTGGGTGGTCGACTACCTCGCCGTCGCCCTGCTGCTGTGCGGCGCCTGGCGGGCCCTGCGGCCGTTGCCGTGGCGGCGCACCGCGCCGCTGGCCGGCGCGTGGGGCTTCACCTGCGCGATGTTCTACGGCAGCTTCTTCTCCCACCTCCAGCACCTCGATCAGCCCGACCACGGGCCGGTCGAGCAGTGGCCGCTGACGGTGATCATCGGTGTCCTGTTCGCCATCGCCGTCGTCGGCTTCGGGCTGAGTCTGGCGGCGACCGACCGCGAATGACCCCGGCGCTGCGCTGCGGCCTGTACGTGCCCAACTTCGGCCCCTACGGCGACGCGCACACGCTGGCCGCGATCGCCGCGGCGGCGGAGGCGGCGGGCTGGGACGGCTGCTTCGTCTGGGATCACGTGGCGCGGCCGCGACGCGTCGATCTGGTCGACCCCTGGATCGCCCTCGCCGCGATGGCGCTGCTGCTGGTCGGCGCGCATTTCGGCGATCGGGCGATGCGCACCATCGGCCTGCTGTC
>JBOHWA010001131.1:0-2479 GCA_050735855.1 Binatia bacterium | reverse complement strand
GAGCCAGGGCGGCGTGGGCGAACGCCGGGCCGAGCAGGCGGGCGAGGTCGGCGTCGGCCGACAGCGGCAGATGGGCCGGCACCGGCAGCGGATCGCCGAGCGCGGCGGCGTGTGCCACGTCGTCGGGCGCGAGGCGGGTGAGCAGGCGGCGGGCGTCGGCGTCGAGCGCGGCGCCGCGTCGCGCGCGGCTGAGGTAGATCTGCGACAGGCGCACGCGCGGCGGGCGGGCGAAGCGCTCGCCATGTGCCGTGAGATAGGCCTGCAGCGCGGCGTCGCTCGGCTCGTCGGTCCATGCCGGGGCCTCGAGGGTGCGGCGCATGACGGCGACCAGGCGGCGGCGGACGACTTCGTCGCTGTCGGCGAGGCCGAGCGCCAGCGCGTCGCGGTAGAGCGCCGCGTCGTCGCGCCCGCCGGCGACGAAGCGCATGTTGCGGATCAGACGCTGGCGCACCACTGGATCGGTGCGCTCGAGCCCGCGCGCGCGGGCGGCGCGCCAGAGGGCGGCGTCGACCGACTCGGGATCGCGCCCGATCGGCTGTGGCGGCGCCGCGTCCGTTCGTCCTGAGCCTGTCGAAGGACGCCCTTCGACCAGCTCAGGACGAACGCAACGGCCCAGCGCGAACAGCGCGGCGCCGAGGAGCAGGAAGTGCAGCGGTCGACGGCGCCGCATCATGATTTGCGCTCCGGGGTGTACCAGATCGGCGAGGTCCAGGCGCGCTCCTGGATGGTCTTCGGAAAGCGCGGGTCGCAGCAGCCGGCGAAGCCGTCCGGGACGCCGCCGCGGTCGCAGTCGACGCCCGCGGCATTGCAGACGAAGGCGCTCCAGCGGCAGGTCGGGTTCTGCAGCACGCGGGCGTAGTAGAACGCGCGCTGGCGCGGATCGAAGTCGGGGTCGCGCCAGACGCGGCAGAGCTCGTCGGCGCCGGCGCCCTGCGGCGTGCAGGTCTGCGGGTCGACGCTGGCGCCGTTCTGCGCGCCGCCGGCGACGTCGTAGACCTTTTCGGCCGGCGCGCCGTCCTGCAGATAGCCTTTGACGATCTGGATGCGCTGCAGCGGCGCGCTGGGTTCGCCGCCGCCGGGATCGCGCAGCGCCCAGACGGCGAAGTGCGGCGCAGCGTTTCCCTCGACGGCCGGCAACGGGGGCAGGTCGCCGCCCATCGGCACGCCGCTGGCGTAGCCGTCCTCGACGAAGCGGGTGCTGTCGCACAGGGTGTCGGGATAGTCCCAGCCGCCGAAGAAGCGCACCACGAGGCGCGGTCCGCTGGTGGCGTAGGCCTCGCGCCGGCGCATGGCGGCGAACAGCGCGTCGCGCGAGTTCTCCTCTGCCCACAGCACCGTCAGGCCGCCGGGGTTGAGCTCGATGTCGTCGGGCAGCGCGCTGGCTTCGCTGTCGGGCGGCACGCCGGCGCCGCCGTGACCGGGGAACTGGTCTTCGCGCACCGCGCCGGTAGCGCCGATATGGCTGTCGGTGCCGCCGACGAAGCCGAACTTGAACGGGTTCTCGCCCAGCGCCTCCTCCTGCGCCAGGCCTTCCTTCAGGACGTTGCGCAGGAAGCTCTTGGCGCCGGGTGGCTCGGCGGTCAGGCTGATGTAGTCGCCCATGAAGTTCTGGTACGGCAGCTTCTCGAAGCCGCAGAGCTCGTCGCTGGTGCCGGCGCCCAGGCGGCATTCCGATTCGCCCTTGTGCTGCATGATCTCGGCGAGCGGCTCGAACCAGGCGCGGGCGCGCGCGTCGGCGGCGTCGATCGGCTGCCCGTCGACGCGCACCGTCTGGTACATCAGCCCGCCGCTGACGTTGCTGTTGTGCGGGATGGTGAGGAACTCGCAGCGGTCGCGGCACGCCTCGGTGAGCTGCTGCCAGAGCTGCACCGGCTGCGGCGCCTCGACGTAGCTCACCGGGACGTCGGGCACCTCGCTGCCGGCGAAGATGACGTTGCGGTGCAGGTTGTTGGTGTCGGGCGAGCCGGTCCACTCGTAGCCGAGCAGGGTGGTGAAGCGACAGGCCGGGGTGCGGTCGTAGTACTGCTCGGCCGCCGCCTGCACTTCGCGCCACGGCGTGCGCGCGGCGTCGCGGCAGTGCTCGCCGTTCGCGCCGCAGAAGCTGAAGCGCACCGGCTCGGCGCTGTTGCTCACCTGGCTGTTGACCATGAAGAAGGCCAGGCGCGGCCACTGGCGGAAGATCAGGCAGGGGAGCGAGTCATAGCCGGGCAGCCCCGGCGTCTCGCAGATGGTCAGCTCGCCGAACAGCTCGGCGTGATCGGTGACCGCGGCGAAGTCGAGCGGCCGGGCGAGCTGCAGGTGCCGCAGGGCGTTGCCGTCGGCATCGTACGGCTGCAGGCCGATGCGCTCCCCGCGGGCGAATCGGTACGCATCGGCCGGGCGGTTGCGGGTGCCCTGGGTGCTGGCGTCGAGCGACAGCGCGGTATGGACGTGCAGGTCGCCGAAGTAGGGGCTGCGCAGCGGGTGGTAGCCGTCGCAC
>JBOHWA010001130.1:0-3403 GCA_050735855.1 Binatia bacterium | reverse complement strand
GCCGTGGCAACCGCTTCCTCACCGTGCGCTTTCCGGCGACGCGCATGCGCAATGCCTACGGCGGGGCGGCCGAGTTCGCCAACGCCCTCGGTGTCCAGTGTCCGACGCAGCCGCTCTACGAGATCCTGCCGGACGAGCGCGCCGCCGCGGTCGCGCGCTTGGCGGAGTTGGGTCTGGTGTCGGACGGGCAGGTGCGCCCCTTCGTCGCCGCGTTCGTCGGCGGGCACCTGGAAAAGCGCTGGCCGCAGGACCGCTGGCTCGAACTGCTCACCGCCGTGCAGGCGAGCGGCGCGCGCCTGGTGGTCTTCATCGGTCCGGAAGAAGTGGCCAGCGGGGCGCGGCTGCAAAGCGATGGGCCGGTCGATCTGCGCCTCGTCCCGCCGCAGCCGCTGCGCGCCTTCGCCGCCTTGCTCGGCCACGCCGCCCTGCTGATCACCCCCGACTCGGGGCCGATGCATCTGGCGGTGGCGCTGCGTGTGCCGACGCTGGCGCTGCTGCAGCGCCAGCGGTCGTGGTTCTACGCGCCGCAAGGGGCGGATGACCGCGCACTGTTTCAACCGTCCTGCGCCGACGTGCTGAGCGCCCTGACCGCCCACCCGCGCTGGCCGGCGATCAGCGCCGGCTGAGCGCGACGCCGTCCGCATGGGCATGGCAGAGGGGCAGGGCACGGCGGCGGGTGGCAGCCCGCTCGCACCGCCGCCGCCCGGGCCGGAGTCACCCGGTGCCGGCGCCTGGGCACCGCTGCGCACGGCCGCCTTTCGCACCGTCTGGATCGCGTCGCTGGTGTCGAACGTCGGCACCTGGATGCAGAGCGCCAGCGCGGCCTGGTTCATGACCTCGCTGTCGTCGTCGCCGGTGATGGTCGCCCTCATGCCGGCCGCCACCAGCCTGCCGTTCGTGCTGCTCGCGTTGCCCGCCGGGGCGCTGGCCGACATTGTCGATCGCCGCCGCCTGCTGATCGCGGCGCAGCTGTGGATGCTGATCGCCGCGGCGGCGTTGGGCGGCCTGACCGTGGCCGGGCGCACCACCGACTGGCTGCTGCTCGGCCTCACGGCGGCGCTCGGCATCGGGGCCGCCATGATGGCGCCCGCGTGGCAGGCGTTCGCGCCGCACCTGGTGCCGCGCCAGCATCTGCCGGCGGCGGTCGCGCTCGGCGGCGTCTCGCTCAACGTCGCGCGCGCCGTCGGACCGGCGCTCGGCGGGCTGCTGCTGGCGATCCAGGGGCCGGGGCCGGTCTTCCTCGTCAACGCCGCGTCGTTCATCGTCGTCATCGCCGCCCTGGCGATGGTGCGCGACACGCGCCGCGCCTCGACGCTGCCGCCGGAGCGGGTGGTCGGCGCCATCAGCGCCGGCGTGCGCTATGTGCGCCACGCCCGGCCGCTGCGCAGCGTGCTGCTGCGCACCGCCGCCTTCATGCTGCCGGGCAGCGGCCTGTGGGCGCTGCTGCCGCTGGTCGCACGGCACGACCTGGGCCTCTCGGCCGTGGGCTACGGCCTGCTGCTCGGCTGTCTCGGCGCCGGCGCGATCGGCGCGGCGTGGGGCCTGCCGACGCTGCGGCGCGCGCTCGACGGCGACCAGATCGTCGCCGGTGCCACCGTCGTCTTCGCCGCCGCGATGCTGGTGTTGGGGACCGCGCACGTGGTGCCGGTGGTGGCCGTGGCGATGCTGATCGGCGGCGGCGCCTGGATCGCCGCGACCGCGACCCTGATGGGCGCCGCGCAGGGATCCGTGCCGGCCTGGGTGCGGGCCCGCGCGCTGGCCGTGGTGATTCTGGTCCTCCAAGGGGGCATCGCGCTCGGCAGCGTGCTGTGGGGCGCCGTGGCGACGCGGGCGACGACGCAGAGCGCGCTGCTCGCCGGCGCCGCCGTCATGCTCGCCAGCCTGGCCGTGACGCGCGGGGCGCGCCTGCGCGATCTCGGCAGCCTCGATCTGAGCCCGGTCACCTGGCCGGATCCGGAGTTGCACGTCGATATCGACCCGGAGCGCGTGCCGGTCCTCATCATGGTGGAGTATGAGGTCGGTGCCGACGACGCCAACGCCTTCGTGGCGACCATGCGCGAGGTCAGCGACCTGCGCCGCCGCGACGGCGCCACCGAGTGGGGCCTCTTCCGCGACGCGGCGCGGCCGAGCCGTTTCGTCGAGACCTTCCTCGCCCCCTCGTGGCTCGAGCACCTGCGCCAGCACGAGCGCAGCACCGAGGCCGACCGCGTCCTGCGCGACCGCATCGCCCCGTTCGTGTTGCGCGAACGGCAACCGGTGTCACACCTGATCGCGGTCGACGTCTAGGGCCGCCGCCTCAGGTGCCGGCGCGCAGGTACTCGGCGAACGTCGACGTGTCATTGGCCAGCCCGAGCGCCGTCTCGCGATGGATGCGCTTGGCGCGCACCAGGTCGGCCAGGCTGCGCTCGAGCACCAGCATGCCCTCGCCGCCGCCGGCCTGCAGCGCGTTGGCGATCTGCGGCGTGCGCCCGTCGCGGATCAGGTTGGCCACCGCGCCGGTGACCCTGAGCAGCTCGACCGCGGGCACCCGGCCGCTGCCGTCGGCGGTCGGCACCAGGCGCTGCGAGATGACGGCGCGCAGGGCGTCGGCGAGCTGGACGCGGATCTGGCGCTGGCGCTCGGGCGGGTAGGTGTCGACGATGCGCTCGATGGCCGAGATCGCCGTGCGGCTGTGCAGGCTGGTGAAGACCAGATGGCCCGTCTCCGCCGCGGTGAGCGCCAGGCTGATGGTCTCGGCGTCGCGCATCTCGCCGATCAACAGCAGGTCCGGATCCTCGCGCAGGGCGTCGCGCAGGCCGCCGGCAAAATCGCGCACGTGCGTGCCGACCTCGCGCTGCCGCACCAGGTCGGCGGCGTGCATCGGCTTGATCAGGTACTCGATCGGATCCTCCAGCGTCACCAGCACCCGCGCCCGCGCCCGCAGGGCGTGCTGGACCAGCGCCGCCAGGGTGCTGCTCTTGCCCGAACCGGTCGGCCCGCAGGCGATGATCAGGCCGTGCGGCAGGTCGACCAGCGGCTCGAGCTGCGCCGGCAGTGCCAGGGCCGCCAGCGTCGGTGCCTCGCGGCGCAGGAAGCGCACCGCGGCGCACAGGCCTTCGTCGCTGGCATAGACGTTCACCCGCACGCGGCCGACGCCATCGACGTCGAGGGCGCGATCCACCGATCCGCCGCGGCGCACCTGATCGAGCTGGCCCTGACCGGCGAGCAGCGCCGTGGCGTCGACCCCCGGCTCGTCGGCGAGCGCCTCGAGGGCGCCGTTGATGCGCACGACCGGCGCCCGGTGTGGGCTCAGGTGAATGTCGCTGGCGTTGCGCTCGACGGCGCGGGCCAGCAGCGCCACGAGCGTGTCCGGCAGCCCGCTGCCGCCGACGACGGGCGGTGAGGCGGGCGTGGCGGGTGCGGC
>JBOHWA010001129.1:0-1654 GCA_050735855.1 Binatia bacterium | reverse complement strand
GCGACGGTCAGCAGGCGCGTCGCCAGCGCGGCGTCCAGGTCGGGCATCTCGAGCGGCGCGCCGCGCAGCCGGGGCGCGAACCGGTCAGCGGCGCGCGAAGAGCGCCGCGGCGGTGCGCAGGTAGAGGGTGCGCGCGCCGAGCGGCGACAACACCACGTCGGCGGCGAAGCGGCTGACGTCGCTCGGCGCCTCGCAGCGCGCGCACAGCGCCGCATCGTTGTGGCGCCGCAGGGTGTTCATGCGCTCCACCCAGATGGTGTCGAGGTCGTCGGTCAGCAGGTTGCCGAAGCCGTGCTTGCGCAGCATGTCCTTGCAGCACACCAGCACCTCGCCGTCCGGCGACACGGCGATCTCCTCGAAGGGGCGATAGCAGCGCACCGGCGCGCGCGGCGCGATCGGGCGGTCGTAGGAGAACAGCTCCTCGCGCTTCACCCGCACGGTCAGATTCGGCGCCGCGGCGAAGCGCGCCGCCAGGGCGCGGCGGCGGAAGGGCACGCGGGCGCGCGGGGCGATGACCTGCAGCACCACCAGCGTCTGCGGCGGGCAGGCGGCGACGAAGGCGTCGACCTGGCCGACGTGGCGCGCCGGCAGGGTGTCGGGCGAATCGACCTTGAAGTCCGGCATCCAGGCGTTGAGGTTGATCACCACCGCATCGATGCCGCTCGCCGCCAGCGCGGCGCTGCGCTCCGCGTCGAGCAGCATGCCGTTGCTGTACAGGATGGTGCCGAGCCCGCGCGCGCGGGCGCTGGCGATCAGCGCCGGCAGCTCGGGGTTGAGCAGCGCCTCGCCGTAGAACGAGAAGTCGACCAGCTCGAGATCCGGCGCCAGCTTGTCGAGCAGGTGCTCGAACTGGGCCAGCGACATGACGCCCTCGAGGCGCTTGAAGTCGAAGCAGAAGCTGCACGAGGCGTTGCAGCGGCTGGCGGCGGCGAGCACCAGGATCGACGGGCGCACCGTCTCGACCGCGTTGCGGCGGAACTCGCGCAGCGTCGGCACGAGGCGGCGCAGGCGGCGCGGCAGGCCGCGCACGGCGGCTGGGAGTAGCGGTGCCATCGGGGCTGGTGCCACTCGCATTGAACCAGCGCCGGGAGCGCCGGGTCAAGGCCTATTCGGTCCGCCGCCGGGCCGCGGCGAGAATCTCGCGCACCGTGCGCAGCTGCACCGCCAGGGTCATCTTGGAGCGGCCGGCGACGCGGTCGCGGAACTGGATCGGGATCTCGGCGATGCGGCACCCGGCGCGCGCCGCCAGCACCGCCATTTCGACCTGGAAGCCATAGTCGCGCGAGCGCACCTGGTGCGCTGGGTCGATGCGTTCCAGGGCGCTGCGGCGCCACAGGCGGAAGCCGCTGGTCGGGTCGCTGATCGGCAGCGAGGTCAGCAGCCGGACCACCAACTGATTGCCGAGGTGGCTGGCGGCGCGCCGGTAGCGGCCGCGGCGCAGGTCCTGGCTGTCGCCCGGCGCGTAGCGCGAGCCGATCACCACGTCGGCCTCGGCCAGGGCGGCGTACAGCTGCGGCAACGCGGCCGGATCGTGCGAGCCGTCGGCGTCCATCTGCGCCACCAGGTCGGCGCCTTGCGCCAGCGCCGCGGAGAAGCCGGCCACGTAGGCCGAGGCCAGGCCCTGCTTGGCCGGCCGGCGCAGCACCGCGAGGCG
>JBOHWA010001128.1:0-1581 GCA_050735855.1 Binatia bacterium | reverse complement strand
GGTCAGCAGACCGCCCTGGCTGTGGCCGATGACAACCATGCGATCGAGGCACGGATCCGGATCCGCGGCCTGAAAGGCGGCCACGGTGTCCTTCAAGGCGCGGCGCAACTGCATCGCCGAATACAGGATCGGCTGGCCGCTGTCGTAGCCGAAGAGCCAGAACTCGAAGTGCTCGCGAAGCACGGGATCGGTGCTGAGATCGTTGACCATGTTGGCCCAGACGCTGAAGTTCGAGGCGGTGCCGTGCACCAGGACGATCGGGATTCGCCCCTGCCGGTGCGGCTCGAGGCCGCCGAGCTTGCCGGTCAGCACCGGGGTCTGCAGCACCTGCCCGAGGAAACTGGCGAGCTCCGCGCTCCACGGCTGGGACTCGTTCAGCGCCAGGGCGAGCGCCGCGGTGGGCTCCTGCGCCAGCGCGACCGTGCGCTCGTCGATCTCGGTCGACATCGCCACGGTCGCGGGATGCAGCTCCAGCAGCGCCGTGAGTTGCGTGCCGCGGATCTGCTGGCGCGGATCGGGGACGCGCAGCAGCAGGGTCACCGGCACGCGCACGTGCGGGCCGACGACGAAGGGCTGCGCCGGGTCGATCGGGGCGAGCGGCTTGGTGGCGGCCGCGAGCGGGGCGCCGATACCGGGTTGTCGATAGCGGTTGCGGAACCCCACGACTTCCAGCTCTTCTGCGGGGGAGAATTTGACCAGGCGGCGGTCGCCCCAGCGCAGTTGCTGGTCATCGAAGGTGACGTCGAGCTGTCCGAACGGCAGGGCGTACGTCCCGGCCGCGATCTCCACCTGCTTGCCGTCGGCCGATCTGAATGCCTCGGTCAACGACCGACTGTAGAGGTCGGCCGTCTCGCGCAGGCGCGGGTCGAGCGGGTCGGGCGCGACACGTGGATCGGCGGGAAAGAGGAACGCGTACGCATAGAGCGAGGCGGCGAGGAACTGCGGCTTGCCGCCGCCGTGATCGGCGTAGTGGAAGGACAGCTCGGCGAGCGCGGCGAGATCGTCGGCCCGCAGCGCTCCGCGCTGGAGCTCGCTGTTGAGGAGCCGCAAGGTCCCCGCCGGATCGCCCTGGTACGCTTCGATCAGGTCGTGCTGCCGCAGCATGATGTCGGTGGCGTTGCTCAACTCGCCGGTGGTCAGGACGTTGGCGTTGAGCGCGCGATGCATCGCCTCGGGCGGGCGGTGCCGCACGCCGAACGGCGCGGTGCACCCGGCGGCGAGCAGACAGCAGGCGAGCATGAGGGATCTGGTCATCTTCATCTCCGGGCACCCGAGTGCTGGCCGGAAGCGCGCCTGTTGGCTGCGTGCGCCCCCGGCCGTCGGATCTGGTTCGCCGCGGCCGGCGCGGCTCAGTGGGGCGGGCTCACCACTTGATACGACACCTGGCCGTTCTGATAGATGGGTTGGTACCAGGTCGAACCGCACTGTGCGTAGGTGACCCCGTTGACGACGATGTTAGCCTTGATGAGACAAAAGACTTCAACGCGAAGACGCGAAGACGCGAAGTGTTACCGAGGAGTCTGCACCCGGCCGGCTCTTTCCCAATCCGCATCCGCGATGTGGTTCCGGGAACGCTCGCTC
>JBOHWA010001127.1:0-2027 GCA_050735855.1 Binatia bacterium | reverse complement strand
CGCCCTGCCCCGGCGCCGAGGGACCGGCGCCCTCCAGGTCACTCGACGGGCGAGAGCGGAAACGGGACCGCGCTGCGCGCATCCCACGCAGGCAGGATTCGCTTGCGGGCCTGCCGGGTGCACCCCTATCCTGCGCCGGCGCCGATGGTCGACTTGCCGAACAACACTGAACGCGACCGCCTCGAAGCGGACGGCGCGACCTGGAAGCAGTGGGGGCCGTATGTCTCCGACCGCGCCTGGGGCACCGTGCGTGAGGACTACAGCGCCTGGGGCACCGCCTGGGACTACTTCCCGCACGACCATGCGCGGTCGCGCGCCTACCGGTGGAACGAGGACGGCCTGGGCGGCATCTGCGACGACAGGCAGCATCTGTGCTTCGGGCTGGCGCTGTGGAACGGCGCCGACCCGATCCTCAAGGAGCGCCTCTTCGGCCTCGCCGGCCCGGAGGGCAACCACGGCGAGGACGTCAAGGAGTACTACTGGTACCTCGACGCGACGCCGACCCACTCGTACATGCGCATGCTCTACCGCTATCCGCAGCGCGAGTACCCATACGCGCACCTGGTCGAGGAGAACCGCCGCCGCACGCGCCACGACCCGGAGTTCGAGCTGATCGACACCGGCATCTTCGCCGACAACCGCTACTTCGACGTCGCCATCGAGTACGCCAAGGGCGCCCCCGACGACCTGCTGATCCGCGTCACCGCCACCAATCGCGGCCCCGAAGCGGCGCTGCTCCACCTGCTGCCGACGCTGTGGTTCCGCAACACCTGGTCGTGGGGCCGCGACGACCGCCGCCCGCTGCTCTGCGCCGGCCCGGCCGTCGCCGGGGCGGCGAACGTGCGCGCCCTGCACGCGCAGCACCACGAGCTCGGCAAGTACGACCTCTACTGCGAGGCCGCCGACGAGCTGCTCTACACCGAGAACGAGACCAACAACGCGCGCCTCTGCAACACCCCCAACGCGACGCCCTACGTCAAGGACGCCTTCCACGAGCGCGTCGTGCACGGCCGCCGCGAGGCGGTGAACCCGGAGCCGCGCGGCACCAAGGGCGCCGCCTGGTACGAGCGCCTGATTCCGGCCGGCGAGAGCGCCACCATCCGCCTGCGCCTGGTGCGCGCGGCCGCCAGCGGCCAGGCGCGGCGCGCGCCGTTCGCCGACTTCGACACCGTCGTCGCCCAGCGCACGCGCGAGGCCGACGAGTTCTACGCCGCGCTGCAGCCGCCCGAGCTCGACGACGATCTGCGCGCCATCCAGCGCCAGGCGTTCGCCGGCATGCTGTGGTCGAAGCAGTTCTACCACTACGACGTCAGCCACTGGCTCGAGGGCGATCCCGCCCAACCGCCGCCGCCGCCGTCGCGCCGCGGCGGCCGCAACCACGCCTGGGGCCATCTCAACAACGCCGACATCATCTCGATGCCCGACAAGTGGGAGTACCCCTGGTACGCCGCCTGGGATCTCGGCTTCCACTGCATCCCGCTGGCGCTGCTCGACGGCAGCTTCGCCAAGGAGCAGCTCGTCCTGCTCGGACGCGAGTGGTACGAGCACCCGAACGGTCAGATTCCCGCCTACGAGTGGGCCTTCGGCGACGTCAACCCGCCGGTCTACGCCTGGGCGGCGTGGCGCGTGTACAAGATCGACCAGAAGCAGCGCGGCGTCGGCGACCGCGACTTCCTCGAGCGCGTCTTCCACAAGCTGATGCTCAACTTCACCTGGTGGGTGAACCGCAAGGACACCGAGGGCAACAACGTCTTCGAAGGCGGCTTTCTCGGCCTCGACAACATCGGCGTCTTCGACCGCAGCGCGCCGCTGCCCACCGGCGGCTACCTGGAGCAGAGCGACGGCACCAGCTGGATGGGCGTCTTCTCGCTCAACCTGATGACCATCGCCATCGAGCTGGCGCAGGACAATCCGGTCTATGAGGACATCGCCACCAAGTTCTTCGAGCACTTCCTCTACATCGCCGGCGCCATGAACAACATGGGCGGCGACGGCATCGCCCTGTGGGACGACACCGACGAGTTCTT
>JBOHWA010001126.1:0-1819 GCA_050735855.1 Binatia bacterium | reverse complement strand
GGTCAACACGCCGCGCGCCGCGCGGGCGGCGAGGTCGAGGGCGGTGGCGAAGCCGCGCGCCAGCGCGCCGGGCGGATGGCCCTGCAGCAGCAGGTCGGGTGGATCGGACGCCTCGCCGGTGGCGTGCGGCACGGCGGTGAGAAAGGCGACGGCGCCGTGGCGGTTGCGGTGCGTCTGCAGGTCGAGCGGGCCGACCGTGGCCTCGAGCTGCGGCACCAGGTGCACGCCCTGCGGCATGACGACGAACAGGCTGGTCGCCGGGTCGAAAGGCTGGTGCGCCAGCGCCTCGGTGGGGTTCTCGATGTCGCGCGTCTTGTAGCCGTAGGTCTGGAACGAGATCGCGCCGTGGCGGATGAAGAACCCCGGCGCCCCGCCGAGCATGTACGTCGTCTTGCCGGCACCGTGGCGGCGCACGAAGGCACTGATCTCCACGCCGGGCGAATGGCGGTGGTTGGGCGCGTAGTCGAGGAAGTAGCTGCGCAGGTTGTCGCTGTAGATCAGCCCCACGGCGGCGGCGAGCAGCGCGCCAGCCAGCCAGCCGCCGCGCCGCTCGGGCAGCGTCCAGCGCGCCAGCGACCAGCAGTGCATCAGCGCCAGCGCCACGATCAGGACGGCGAATGGCATCAGGCCGCTGATGCGCGGGTAGAACGGCGCGTCGATGGTCAGCGCCCCCCCGGCGATCAGCGGCAGCAGCGTCCACAGCAGCACCATCTGTGCCCGGCGCTCCGCCAGCCGCGCCAGGATGAGGCCGACGCCGAGGACGAAGAGCGCCGCGCTGGCGGGATCGAAGAGCGCGCCGCCGAGCCCGTACTGCATCGAGTTGTCGGGCGTCAGGTTGAAGAGGCTGAAGGCGGCGCGCAGCTGAATCGCCAGGATGGCGACGACGCTCTGCGTGCCGTAGCCGTAGGCGAGGTGCGCCTGCGCCGCCGGCGTGAACATGCTGGTGTCGCGCGTGCGCTCCCAGAAGGCCGCCCAGTCGTGGGCGAAGTAGCCGAACATCGGCGCGGCGACGGCCAGCGCGGCGACGACGATCAGGGCGAAGGCGGCGACGCGGCCGCGGCGCTCGGCCGCCGGCGTGCCGCGCAGCCACAGCAGCCAGGTCAGCGCCAGCAGCGGCGGCACCAGCCGCGAGGCGTAGTAGGTCTGGATGCCGAGCCCGAGCGCGATGCCGCAGTAGACTGCCGCGTCCAGGCGGCGATCGTGCCACAGGCGCAGCAGCAGCCACACGGCGAGCAGGGCGAGAAACGGCGTGTCGATGTAATGATACCCGGTGCGGCTGAGATGGATGAAGAAGCGCTGCCCGGCGAGCAGCACGGCGGCCAGCAGCGCGACCTCGAAGCTCCACAGCCGGCGGGCGACGGCGAACAGCAGCAGCACGGTGGCGATGCCGAGCCCGACGCTGGTGGCGCGCAGGCCGAACAGGTTGATGCCGAACAGTTGCAGGCCGATGGCGGTCGGCAGGGCGTGGAAGCGCGGCAGCTCGAACCAGCCGGCGCCGAAGAGATTGAACTCGTCGAGCAGGCGAATGGCGTCGAGCCCGACCTCGGCGTCGTCGCCGTGCACCTCCGGCGGCACGCTGGTGAGATGCCAGCCGAAGAGCGCCAGCGAGAGGACGACCAGCGCGGCGACCGCCAGCCAGTCGCGCCGCGACCACGCCGCCTGGCGGTCTGCGCCGCGCGGGGCGAGCGCCGCGCTGACCAGCAGCACGAGCAGGCCGCCCGCCCAGACCAGATGCGTGGTCAGCGGCGCGGCGAAGCGGTAGACGAGCCCGCCGGCAACCAGGCAGAGGGCGACGCCGAGCCCGTAGAGCAACAGAAAG
>JBOHWA010001125.1:0-1664 GCA_050735855.1 Binatia bacterium | reverse complement strand
GGTCGACGTAGCCCCACTGCAGCCGATCGACGCTGTCGAGGAAGTACAGCTCGTCGGTCATGTAGCCCCACGCCAACGGCCCGGTCGCCAACAGGTGCGCAAGCAGGCGCACCGCCACCAGCGCGGCGAGCGGCTGCCAGGCGATCGCCGCGCGCTCTGGCCCCGCGGCGCCGCCGAGACGCGCGGCGGACATGCCCTGCGCTTAGTGCGATGCCTCGGTAGCGGTCAACCGTCTGAATGGCTGCGACGCTACTAGGCTGTCGGCTACTAGGCGGTGGCGTTGGATCGAAGACGCGCCCCCTAGCAGCCCAGCAGCCTAACAGCGTAACAGCCTTCTCCGATGCGCTACGCCATCTGGGGATCCGAGCTCTCGCCGTACACGCTCAAGCTGCGTGCGCTGCTGACCGCGGCGGCGGTGCCGTTCCGCAACCTGCCGGAGGACGGCACGCGCGGCGAGAACCTGCGCGCGCAGTGGCGCATCGGGCGCGGCAAGCGGCGACGCACGATCGAGCGCTGGCCGCAGCTCGATCCGCTCGACGAGTATCCGCTGGTGCCGTTCCTGCTCGAAGGCGACGGCCGCGTGCTCTACGACTCGTCGGCGCTCGCCGCCTGGCTCGATCGCTTTCATCCACCGCGCCGCGGGCCGCTGGTGCCGGACGATGCGGCACTCGCGTTCATCGCGCAGCTGATCGACGAAGCGTTCGACGAGATCGGCCTGTACGTCGTGCATCATGCGCGCTGGGTCGTCTCGGCCGCCACCAACGACGCCGGCCAGCGCCTGGCGCGCGAGTTCGCGCGCGTCCTGCCGCCCGGCGGCCAGGGCGTGATGGCGCGCTCGTTCGCGCGCCGCCAGGTGCGCCGCCTGCCCTACCTGTTCAGCGTCGCGCCGGCGGGATTCTCGATCGATGGTCTCGACGCCGCGCTGATCCCGCCGGCGCGCCCCGGCTTCCCGCCAACCCACGCCCTGCTTGCCGGATGCTGGGCCGCCACGCTCGCGGCGTTCGAGTCGCTGCTCGCCGTGCAACCCTACCTGCTCGGCGACCGCTTCACCGTCGCCGACGCCAGCGCCTACGGCCAGCTGAGCATGAACCTCAAGGACCGGACAGCCGCCGAGCACCTGCAGCGCCGCGCGCCGACCACCTTCGCGTGGCTGTGCGCCATCCGCGACCGCCGGCACGTCGGCAGCGCCGGCGCGCTGCGCCTGTCCGACCGCCTGGCGCCGCTGCTGCAGCTGATCGCACGCACCTTCCTGCCGCTGATGGCGCAGAACGCGCGCGCCTTCGACGCGGCGCGCGCCGCCGGCGAGACGGTCTTCAACGAGGCCGCCTTCGACCGCGGTCGCGCCCTCTACGACGGCACCCTGAACGGCCAGCCGTTCCGCGCCGTGGCGAAGTCATTCCAGGTGCGCGTCTGGCGCGAGCTGCGCGCCGCCTGGCAGGCGCTGCCCGACGACGCGCGCGCCACACTGACCGGCGCGGCGCCGGAACTCGTGCAGCTCGCCAACTGAGCGACGGCGAGCAGCTCGCCCGACGCATCGGGTCGCGGCGCTCTCTATGAATTCGCAGCCTCGACTTCGAGGGGCCCTTCCCCCCTTGCGGGGGAAGGTCAGGATGGGGGGTTGCTTGAGCCCCAACGCTTCCGTTCTCGCGGACTTCCCCCCATCC
>JBOHWA010001124.1:0-20180 GCA_050735855.1 Binatia bacterium | reverse complement strand
CCGCTGGCGCGCACCGTGCGCGCGCGCGCCGGGGCGACGCCGCTGCACATCGTCGACGACGGCGCGGTGCTGCGGCCGGCCAGCGTCGTGGCGGGCAAGCGGCAGTTGCGCCTGGCGCGCCACCACGGCGGCTTCCTGCGTCACTGTCCGGCGGGCACGCCCGGGCTGGTCTGCTGCAACTACCTGGTGGTGAATCTGGCCAGCAATTGCCCGATGGATTGCTCCTACTGCTTCCTGCAGGAGTATCTGGCCGACAGCCCGGCGCTGACCGCGTACGTCAACGTGGACGAGGCCCTGGCGGAGATCGACGCCGTCGTCAGCGCCCACCCCCAGCGCCAGTTCCGCATCGGCACCGGCGAGCTGGCCGATAGCCTGGCGCTCGATCCGCTGACCGGCTTGTCGCGGCACCTGGTGCCGTTCTTCGCCGAGCGGCGCAACGCAGTACTGGAGCTGAAGACCAAGACCGACTGCATCGACGAGCTGCTGACGCTCGATCCGTGCGGCCAGGTGGTCGTGTCGTGGTCGGTCAACGCCGAGGCCGTCATCGCGCGCGACGAACCGGGCACCGCCAGCCTCACCGCGCGGCTGGCGGCGGCGCAGCGGGTGCAGGGGGCGGGCTACCGCGTCGGGCTGCACTTCGATCCGCTGGTCGAGTTCGCGGGCTGGGAGCGGGGCTACGGCGACGCCGTGGACGCGGCGGCGGCGGCGATCGACCGGCGCCAGCTCGCCTGGGTGAGCCTCGGCAGCCTGCGCCTCAGCCCGGGACTCGGTCAGGCGATCCGCCGCCGTCCGCTGGCCGGCCACGTCCGCGGCGCCGAGCTGGTCGCCGGCGCCGACGGCAAGGCGCGCGTGTGGCGCGGCCTGCGCCTGCGCATGTACCGCTTCATGGTCGAGCGCCTGCGCGCCGCCTTCGGCGCGGCGCCGCTCTACCTCTGCATGGAGGCCGCGCCGGTGTGGGAGCGGGTGATGGGCGAGGTCCCGACCGACCGCGCGCTCGGTCTGCGGCTCGCCGCCGGGGCGGCGTGGTGAGCCCGCGCACCGGGCGCCGCGTCGGGGCGATACGCGATCGCGCCATCGGTATCTTCGACTCCGGCATCGGCGGCCTGACGGTGCTGCGCGCGCTGCACAAGCTGCTGCCCGACGAGTCGCTGATCTACCTGGGCGACACCGGCCGCACGCCCTACGGCAACAAATCGCCCGACGTGGTGCAGCGCTACTCGATCGAGAACACCGAGTTCCTGGTCGAGAAGCACGTCAAGCTGCTGGTCGTGGCCTGTAACACCGCCAGCGCCGTCGCCCTCGACACCCTGCAGGAGCGCTTCGCCACCCTGCCGGTGGTCGGCGTCATCGAGCCCGGAGCGGCCGCGGCCGCCGCCGCGACCCGCAACCGCAAGATTGGGGTCGTCGGCACCGAGGCGACCATCCGCAGCGGCGAGTACACGCGCGCGCTGCGCCGCCAGCGGGCCGACCTGGAGATCTATACGCGCGCCTGCCCGCTGTTCGTGCCCCTGGCCGAAGAGGGTTGGGTGGACAACCCGGTTGCGCAGCAGGCGGCCGATGCTTACCTGGGGAGCTTGAGCCAGAGCGGCATCGATACGTTGATCCTCGGCTGTACGCATTACCCCTTGCTGCGCGGCGTCATCCGCCGCGCGATGGGCCGCGGCGTGCGGCTGATCGATTCGGGCGTCGCCACCGCGGCGGTCGTCCGCGAGGTCCTGGCTGCCGGCGGCCTGCTGCGCCGGGCGCGGGCGGGGCACGCCTCATTCTTCGTCACGGACGCGCCCGAGCGCTTCGTCAAGGTGGGGGCCCGCTTCCTCGGCGCCCAGGTCGATTCGGCCGTCCAGATCGATCGCTGAGCCTTGCAGCGCCTTGATCTTTACCTGCCTGAGGGGCACCATACCTCGTTCAGCACACTGGGAACTTATGAGTAAACGCATCCTACTAGGGGTTCTCGCCGGCATCGCCATCGGCGCCGTCGTCGGAGGGTCGATCGGCATGATCCTCGGTGGGGCGGAGCGGATCGCGCATGCCCTGACCCTGGGCGGCGGCGGCATGCTGATCGGCCTGATCGCCGGTGCCATCGCCAGTGACCCGAAGAAGGTGTTCGGCAGCAGCAATGACCGCGAGCTGAAGCGCCTGCGGCCGTTGATCAAGACGGTCGCCGACCGCGAAGCCGAGCTGACCGACCTCTCCGCCAGTGCGCTGCTCGCCAAGACCGAGGAGTTCAAGGCGCGCCTCCGCGAGGGCAGCAGCGGCGAGCGCGCCGAGCTCGAGCGCCTGCGCGCCGCGCTGCGCGACCCCGGCGGCGATCCGGACACGTTCGAGTCGCTGCGCGAAGCGATCGGCAGGCAGGAGGATGCGCTTTACAAGGCCGAGCAGGCGGTGGTCGACGAGATTTTGCCGGAAGCCTTCGCCTGCGTGCGCGAGGCCTCACGCCGCACGATCGGTCTGCGCCACTACGACGTCCAGGTGCTGGGCGGCATCGTCCTGCACCGCGGCCGCATCGCCGAGATGAAGACCGGTGAGGGCAAGACGCTGGTGGCGACGCTGCCCATCTACCTCAACGCGCTGACCGGGCGCGGCGTGCACCTGGTGACCGTGAACGACTACCTGGCGCGCCGCGACGTGCAGTGGATGGGGCCGATCTACCACGCGCTCGGCCTGACCGTCTCCGCCATCGTGCACGACACCAGCTTTCTCTTCGACCCCACCTATGTGGTCAAGGACTACCGCCTGCTCAACCTGCGCCAGATCGAGCGCAAGGAGGCGTACGCCGCCGACATCACCTACGGCACCAACCACGAGTTCGGCTTCGACTACCTGCGCGACAACATGAAGTTCTCGCTCGACGAGTACGTGCAGCGCGAGCTCGCCTATTCGATCGTCGACGAGGTCGACAACATTCTCGTCGACGAAGCGCGCACGCCGCTGATCATCTCGGGCCCGGCGGAGGAGTCGACCGACAAGTACTACCAGATCGACCGCATCGTTCCGCGCCTGCGGCGCGGTGCCACGACCGTCGGCGACGTGCGCGCCGAGGATCGGGCGGCGATCGAGGCGCAGGGCGACTACACGGTCGACGAGAAGGCGCGCAACGTGCACTTGACCGAGACCGGCGTGTCGAAGGTCGAGCGCATGCTCAACATCCAGAACCTCTACGACCCGTCGCAGATCGACATCCTGCATCACGCCAATCAGGCCCTGCGCGCCCACACGCTCTACAAGCGCGACGTGCACTACATCGTGAAGGATGGCCAGGTCATCATCGTCGACGAGTTCACCGGCCGCCTGATGCCGGGCCGGCGCTGGTCGGATGGGCTGCACCAGGCGGTCGAAGCCAAGGAAGGCGTGCGCATCGAGCGCGAGAACCAGACGCTGGCGACGATCACCATCCAGAACTACTTCCGCATGTACCGTAAGCTCGCCGGCATGACGGGCACGGCGGACACCGAGGCGGCGGAGTTCAAGAAGATCTACAAGCTCGACGTCACGGTCATCCCGCCGAACCAGCGCCAGGTGCGCATCGACCACCCGGACGTGGTCTACAAGACCGAACGGGAGAAGAACGAGGCGGTGGTCGAGCAGATCGTCGAAGCGCACGAGCGCCGGCAGCCGGTGCTGGTCGGCACCGTCTCCGTGGAGAAGTCCGAGCACCTCGGCAAGATGCTCAAGCGCCGCGGCGTCAAGCACCACGTGCTGAATGCGGTCAACCATGAGGCGGAGGCGAACATCATCGCCCAGGCCGGCCGCCTCGGCGCTGTGACCATCGCCACCAACATGGCCGGCCGCGGGACCGACATCCTGCTCGGCGGCAACCCCGAGTTCCTCACCCGGGCCGAGCTCGAGAACGACTGGGTGAGCCGCCAGCCGAACCTGCCCGAGGGGGCGTTGCGCTACGAGGACATCCTGGGCCGCCTGCGCGAGGAATTCGACACCTCGGTGGAGGCGGCGCGCCAGGAGCACGAGCCGAAGTGGGCCCCGCTGGCCGAAGGCCAGCAGAAGGCGCTGGAGGATCTGACGGCCGCGCACCGGGCCCACCTCGACGCAGAGTACTGGTACAGCCGCGAGGCCTACGAGGCGGCGGTGGTCGCCCTCGCCGACGGTGGCGCCGCATACGAGCGCTGCGCCACTGCGGCCGAGGTCTATGCGGAAGCGCTCACGGAGATCGACCGGGTGACCGGCCCGCACTTTGGCGAGGAAGGGCAGCAGCGCTTCGCCCGTACGCTGCACGATTGGTGCACCGCCCTGCGCGAGGCGGCCGACGGTGCCGCCAGCCCGCCCAACGCCTTGCGCACCGTGTTCGATCGCACCCGCCTGGACTACGAGCGCGCCATGCAGCGCGTGCTCGGCGTGGCGCCGGATGCCGAGACCGGCCAGCGCGCCAAGGCGGCGTACGAGGCCGCCCTGGTCGCCTACACGCAGGCCGAGGAGGCCTATGCCGGGGCGCACCTGCCGTTCGAAGAGGCGGTGACCGCCGCGCGGCAGACCTACGAAAGCGAGCGGCGCAAGTACACCAAGGCGATCGAGGACGTGCGCGAACAGATGGAGCAGGCCCCGGTCGAGCAGCGCGGGCACTACGGCGACGGCCTGCTGAAGTACAAGGAGCTCTGCGCCGTCGAGCGCCAGCAGGTGGTGGACGCCGGCGGCCTGTTCATCCTCGGCACCGAGCGGCACGAGAGCCGGCGCATCGACAACCAGCTGCGTGGGCGCGCCGGTCGCCAGGGCGACCCGGGGGCCTCGCGCTTCTACCTGTCGCTCGAGGACGACCTGCTGCGCATCTTCGGCGCCGATCGCATCCAGGGGATGATGACCCGCCTGGGGATGGAAGAGGGCGAGCCGATCGAGCATCGCTTGATCACCCGGGCGATCGCCAACGCGCAGAGCAAGGTCGAGGCGCACAACTTCGACGTTCGCAAGCATCTGCTCGAGTATGACGACGTGCTCAACAAGCAGCGCGAGGTGATCTACAACCAGCGCCGCGAGGTGCTCGGCGGCGACACGCTGCTGCTGCAGGTGCTGGAGATGACCGACGGCGTCATCAACGGGATGGTCGAGCAGTACGCGCCGGCCGACACGCCGGCGGCCGAATGGGACTGGCCGGCGCTCGCCGAAGCGGTGCTGAAGCAGTTCAACCTGCGCCTCGCTCCGGACGAGAGCGAGCGCGAGGCGATGACGCCGGCCTTGCTCGAGGAGCGATTGCGCGAGCGCGTGCGCGCGGTGCACGCCGAGCGCGAGGCGGCGTTCACGCCGCCGGTCATGCGGCAGTTGGAGAAGTTCGTGCTGCTGCAGACCATCGACCAGCTGTGGAAAGAGCACCTCCTCAACATGGATCATCTCAAGGAGGGCATCGGCCTGCGCGGTTACGGACAGCGCAACCCCCTGCAGGAGTACCAGAAAGAGGGGTTCGCCATGTTCGAGGAGATGATCGACCGGGTGCACGGCGACGCGGTCGAGAAGGTCTTCACGGTCCAGGCGGTGCGCTCCGACGAGCTCGAACGGCTCGAACAGCGGCGCCGCCCGCAGTCGGCGCAGATGACGATGAGCGGTGGCGGCGACCCGACACCGCGCCCGGTGGCGAAAGCGGTCGCGGCGCCGCGCGGCGAGGCGCCGAAGGTCGGGCGCAACGACGCCTGTCCCTGCGGCAGCGGCAAGAAGTTCAAGAAGTGCCACGGGGCCTAGCACCACTCGATCGCACGGCGGGGACGGGGCAGGGGAGGCAGCGGTGAAGATCACGGTCGACCGCCGTCCCATTCGCGTACCTGGCTACCGTTTCGCCGGCGTCGTCTGCGGGCTCAAGGCAAGCGGCAAGCGCGACGTCGCGCTGATCGTCTCCGAGCGGCCGGCGGTGGCTGTCGGCGCCTTCACCACCAACCGGGTCAAGGCGGCGCCGGTGGTGATCGGGCAGGCGCGCGTGGCGCGCGGCCAGGTGCAGGCGATCCTGGTCAACAGCGGTAACGCCAATGCCTATACCGGCCGCGCCGGCCTGGCGACGGCGCGCGCCATGACCCGTCTGGTCGGCGAGCGCCTGGCGATCGACGAGCGTCTGGTGGTGCCCTCGTCGACCGGCCGCATCGGCGTGCAGCTGCCGCAAGCCCGGTTGCGGCGCGGCGTGCTGGCGGCGACGCGCGCGCTCTCACCGGACGGCTTCCACGATGCCCTGGACGGGATCATGACCACCGACGCCTTCGCCAAGTTCGGCGAGGCGCGGCTGCGGATCGACGGCCGCCCGGTCACCATCGCCGCGCTGGCGAAGGGCGCCGGCATGATCGCGCCGAACATGGCGACGCTGCTGGTCTATGTGCTCACCGATGCGGCGGTGTCGCGCCCGGCGCTGCGGCTGGCGCTGCGCGCCGCGCTGCCGGCGTCGTTCAATGCGATCGTGGTCGACGGCGACATGAGCACCAACGACACGGTATTGCTGCTCGCCAACGGGGTGGCCGGCAACCGACCGCTGACGCCGCGTGCGCCGGCGTTCGGCCGCTTCGCCGCGGCGATCGCGCAGGTGATGCGCGACCTGGCGCGCCAGATCGTCAAGGATGGCGAAGGCGCGACCAAGCTGGTCGACATCGTCGTGCGCGGGGCGCGCACGGTGCGCGATGCGACGCGGGTGGCCGATGCGATTGCCCGTTCACCGCTGTGCAAGACCGCCTTCTACGGCGGCGATCCGTACGCCGGCCGGGTCGTCTGTGCCGCCGGCTACAGCGGCGCGCGCTTCGATCCGGACCGTCTCGATGTGTGGCTCGATCGCGTCCAGATCGTGCGCCGCGGCCACGAGGTGGTGGCGGGGGTCGAACGAAAGGCGAGCCGCATCGCGGCGGCACCGGAGTTCACCCTCACGCTGGACCTGCATGCCGGCCGGGCGACGGCGATGCGCATGGCGAGCGATCTGACGGTCGACTACGTGCGCTTCAATTCCGACTACCGCACGTAGGCAGCGGGGCGCGGGCGGCGCTACTCGGCCTCGCAGACGTCGTCGCACCCGTCGCCGGCCCTGGTGTTGCCGTCGTCGCAGTCTTCCTGCGGCTCACGCATGCCGTTGCCGCACACGGAGGCGGGACACAGGATCGTGCCCTGGGCGTACGTGTCGCCCGCCAGACAATCGGCGCGCGTGGCGATCGTGGTCAGCAGCGCGGCGGCGTCGCGCCCGTAGATCGCCTCGAAGCGCGGGGCCGGGCAGCGCGCGGTGATCTGCTCGCTGAGGGCGTTGACGGTGCGGGCGATCTCCGTCGTCGAGCGGGTCACGCGGAGCCGTTTGGCGGCGGGGGAGAGGCGTTGCTGGGCGATGAAGTCGAGGGTCCGCTGGCGCGCCCGCGTGGCCCGGTGCAGGAGGGTCGAGACCGCATCGGCGGTGGCGCTGACGCAGGTCTGGGTGTCGGCGTCGAGCCCGATGCCGGCACGTTCGGGCGCATCGAACACGGCGGAGAGGGTGGGGCGTTCGAGATGGTCGCGGCAGAAGCGGATGATGTCCTGCTGCGCCTCGCTGACGTCGAGGAACTGCAGTGCGTTGACGTCCTGCCCGGGGCAGGCCGGAGCGACGGCGGAGATCGCGTCGACGCGGGCGGCATCGACAGCCGCCTTGGTGGCCACGATGTCACAGCTGCCGCCCTGCAGGTCGGTGAGGCGGCAGTCGCGGTGCGCGCGCCAGGCGCGGAGACCGCACATCGCCGCTTCGCGGGCGATGGTACGCTGGCAGCGGGCGACGCGGGGGACGAAGTCGCCCCAGAAGTCGAGGGCGATCGGCGTCCCGTGGGCCCCGGCTACGGCGGGCGCCAGGGCCAGGCCGAGCAGGGCGGCGAACAGCGCGCGGCGGTGGCGGAGGAGCGCCCGGGGACCCGCGTGCGGGTCCCCGGGCAGTATGGGATGAGGGATCACTTATCGACGAAAAACGACCCCAGCAGCAGGAACATCTCGTCCTGTGTGGTCACGCCGCCCTTCAGCGGACACGCGTCGCAGAAGCCGTCGCCGGCCCCCGCGGTGGTATCGCACGAGGCATTGCGCTCGGCCTCGGTGGTGCCGCTGCACGTGGTGCCGATCTTGCCTTCGGTGCACCCGGTCGGAACGCGGCAGGGGCCGCCGATGGGAATCCCGCGCGGCGTCTGCGGCGACGTGGCGCGCATCTTGACCTTGGCGGGATCGGCGTAGCCGTTGTCGTAGAGCGCGCAGTAGGTGATCGAGCGCTCCTCCTCGAGGGAGTGCGTGCCGCCCAGGGCCTTGACCGGCCGGAAGGGCAGGATGAGTGGGTCGTTGTAGATGAAGTTGGTGTAGACCAGGCTGTCCTGCGCATCGCGCTGCGTGGGACCGCTGGCGGCCGCGACCGCGGCGATCAGATCGGCGATGCGCACCTTGCCGTCTTCGTCGGGGTCGAAGCGCGGACAGGCCTCGCCGACGCTGCCGTCGAGGGCGAAGTTGACGCCCTGGATGAGCTCGTTGATCGAGATCGACAGGTTGGCGTCACAATCGCCGACGCGCGGCGGCAGCTTGGACGTACACGGCGCGCCGGCGCAGAGGTCGGGCGTCGCGAAGGCCTCGTCCGGTCCGAAGGGCGAGCAGGCGTCGCCGTCGTTGGCGCCGCCGTCGCAGGTCCACATGCCGTCCCAGGTCCGCCAGCGCTTGCCGCGCCCGTGCATGTGCGAGCTCAGCTCGAAGAGCTTTGCATTCGGCGGCATGGTGAAGACTTCGCAGATCTCGGCGGCCTGGAAGACCGGGACGTTCATCTTGAAGATGGGATCGGCGTTGAAGATGCCGTGCAGCGGATAGAGTTGCTCCTCCGGCGGCGCGAACTCGAAGTTGAGCCAGGCCTCCAGGGAGCCGTCGGTATCGGTCAGATTGAAGGCGTGCGAGTTCCAGATGATCATGCCCTTGAGCGGGATCTCGTTGTAGACGCCCGGCGAGTAGACGATGGTGAGCGCGGTTTCCTGCGCGCCGGTGAAGCCCGAGTTGTTGATGCCGGTCTGCGCGTCGCCCGGCAGGTTGGTCTGCCCGAAGCAGGCGATGCTGTACTGCGGGTCGTTGGCGCAGCCGCTGTCGGCGCCGCAGAACGCCAGGTCGGTCGGGTCACAGGTCTGCCCGTCCTTGGCCCCGCCGCGGCACTTGAAGGTGCCCCAGACGGGATCCGTCGGTGCGCTGTTGCCGGTGTAGAGGTTGACGATCAGGTGATGGCTGAGAGGGTCCTGACGGATCTGGGTGCGCTTGTAGCGGAAGGTGCCGTTCGGGCCGCGGAACTGCTCCGGCACCTGGTCGGTGAAATCGTAATAGGTGGCGTAGCAGACTTCGTGCTCGCTCTCGGCCTCGACGATCCACGGCGGCATCTTGAGTTGCACGCCGGTGCCGGCCACGGGCGGTGGCAGCGGCTCGATCTCGATCGGCTTGGGCGGCGGCAGGCAGGCGTCGAGCAGCTCGTCGGTGCCGTCGACCACGCCATCGCGCGAGGCGCCGGTCTCGATCCATTTGCGCAGCGCCTCGAGCTCGTTGGTCGAGAGCGCCGGCAGCGGGTCGAGCGGCATCGGCCGCAGCGGCGCGACCACCGTGCCGGGCATCGTCTTGGCCGCGACGTTCTGGAACAACAGGCTCAGATCGCGCTGCCCGGGCACCACGAGCTGCCAGCCCTCGGCGGTCTCCGAGGTCTGGTTGACCAGGTTGTCGTACGAGACCTCGGCGCGCAGATCGAGCCCGCCCGAGCCGGTCGAATCGTGGCACAGCACGCTGGTGCAGCCGCGATTCTCGAAGATCACCTTCTGGATGGCCGCGTAGGTGCTGGGAAAATTGTTCTCACACACCTCGGCTGCCGGCGCGGCTGCTGCCCAGCCCGCCACTGCCATCGACGCCCACAGCGTCACCGTCCGGATCCTATCCCCCCACATTGTGGAACCTCCTCGCTGGATGGACATGTGCATCATCAACGTATCCCGCGGTTTGCGGCTGCGACAAGCCAATCGGGGTCAAAGGTCGATTTCCGCTGCCCAGTCGACCTCATCCCCCGGCGTTCGGCGCTGCCGCGGGCTGATCCTTGAGCATCGGCTCGATCACCTGTTTGAAGCCGTCCAACGAGCGGTTCTGCAGGTACTTGCCATTGACGAAGATCGTCGGCGTGCCGCGGACGCCCACCCGCTGCCCCAGCCTGATGTCGTCCTGTACCTGCTGCTTGATCGCCTCCGACTCCCGGTCGGCATCGAAGCGCGCCAGGTCGAGGTTGAGCCTGCGGGCATATTCGCGCAGCTGCTCATCGCCGAGGGCGCGCTGGTTGGCGAAGAGCAGCGCGTGCATCTCCCAGAACTTCCCCTGTTGCTGAGCGGCGGCCGCAGCCAGCGCGGCGGGCTTCGCCTGCGGGTGGATCGAGGTCAGCGGGAAGTGCTTGAACACGAAGCGCGCCTGGGTCGGATAGGCATCCAGAGCCTGGCGGATGAGCGGCTCGGCGCGGGCACAGGACGGGCACTCGTAGTCGGAGAACTCGACGATGGTGATCGGGGCGTTCTCCGGGCCGGCGGTCGGCGACTGGCCGGCCGGCAGATTGTAGGCGCGCGTGGTGTCCGGGCCGGTCGGCCGGTTGGCCGGCGGGGCCGGGCGGGCGGCGGCGAGCTTGTCGACCTTCTCGTCCAGCGCCTGGAGCTGGGCGAGAATCTCCTTCTGCTGGGCGCGAACCTCGTCGGTGGCGTCGTCGCCGCGACAGGCGGCGAGGACGCTGAGGGCGCATGCGGCCAGGATGCTGCGGGGGACTCGGCTGCGCATCGACAAACTCCTCCTCCTCACGGTCCGGAACCGATGCCCCGGCGGAACGCATCGACCAAGCCTACAGCCTACCGGGCGGTATGGTATCGCTCAAGCGGGCGCGTTGCGGCCGGCGGCCCGGTGCTCTACGGTGCGCCGTCGGGTTGCGGGTCGATGCGCGTCATCGCAGGCACAGCGAAGGGGCGGCGCTTGCGCGCGGTGCGCGGCACGGCGACCCGCCCGACGGCCGACCGGGTCAAGGAGGCGCTGTTCAGCATGCTGGAGAGTCGCTTCGCCCTGGATGGCGCGATGCTGCTCGATCTGTTTGCCGGCACCGGTGGGCTGGGCCTGGAAGGCGCCAGCCGCGGCGCCCGCGGGTTGGTGTTCGTCGAGCACGACCGCGCCGCCCAGCGCGTCCTGCAGCAGAACGTCGCCGCGTGCGGGTTCAGCGCCAGGAGCACGATCCTGCCCGTGCCGGTGGCGCGTGCGCTGCGCGATCTCGGCGCCCGGGCGCGCCAGTTCGACGGCGTCCTCATGGACCCGCCCTACGGCACCGGCCTGGTCGGGGCGACGCTGCAGGGGCTCACCGAGCAGGGCCTGGTGGCGACCGGCGGCTGGGTGGCGGTGGAACACCACGTCGACGACGGGTTGGCCGAGCGGGTTGGCGACCTGCAGTTGACCGCCGCGCGGCGCTATGGGAAGACCGCGTTGGCATTGTATTCCAAGGTGCAGGCGGCGGTGTGATGCGCAGAGCAGTGTATGCCGGGTCGTTCGACCCGATCACCAAGGGACACCTCGACATCGCGCGCCGGGCGCTCGGCACGTTCGACGAGGTGATCGTCGCGGTGGCGCACAATCCGGCCAAAGAGACCGGGTTGTTCACGGCTGCCGAACGGGTCGCGATGATTCGCGAGTCGCTCAGCGACGTCTCCGACCGGGTCGTCGCCGACGCCTTCTCCGGCTTGTTGGTCGACTATTGCGACCGCGTGCAGGCGACGGTCATCGTGCGCGGCCTGCGGGCGGTGTCGGACTTCGAGTACGAGTTCCAGATGGCGATGATGAACCGTCATCTCAACACCCGCGTCGAGACCTTCTTCATGACCGCCAGCGAGGCGTACTTCTATACCGCCTCGCGCCTGGTCAAGGAGGTCGCCGGCCTGGGTGGGGATGTCTCGGGCCTGGTCCCCCCGGTCGTGCATCGCGCGCTGGTCGAGAAGTTCGCCAACCGGGCGCTGTAAGCGGCGCCCGCGCGCGGCGCATGCGGCGCCGGGCGCCGCATTGACAGCCCGGAACCCGCCCGTTAGCCGTGAGGTCGATGCCCCAACCGCTCGCCGATGCCCACACGCCGCTGATGCGCGGCCATGTGCTCGTGCGGCCGGGGGTCATCGAGCTGCAGGAGCTGCCGCGCCCGCGGCCGGGGCGCGACGAGGTCGTCGTGCGCGTGCACACCGCGCTCACCTGTGGCACGGACCTGAAGACCTACCTGCGCGGACACCCGAAGTTCCCGACGCCGACGCTGTTCGGTCACGAGTTCTCCGGCCATATCGCCGAGGTCGGCGCCGCCGTCCGCGGCCTGCGGGCCGGCGACGCGGTGATGGCGGCGCCCACGGCGCCCTGCGGCACCTGCTACCACTGCGCGCGCGAGCAGGAGAACCTGTGTCCGCAGGTGATGGAGCAGTTCGCCCTTGGCGCCTACGCCGACTACATCAAGCTCCCCGGCTCCGTGGTGCGCACCAATCTCTACGTGAAGCCCGACACCCTGCCGTTCGCGGAAGCGGCGCTGCTCGAGCCACTCGCCTGCGTGCTGCATGGGCTCTCGCACGTGCCGGTGCGGGTGGATGACACCGTCGTGCTGATCGGCGCCGGGGCGATCGCGCTGCTGCACCTGTTGGCGCTGCGGGCGCGCGGCGTCGAGCGCGTGATCGTGCTGGCGCGCAGTGCCGGACGCGCCGCGCAGGCGCGACGCATCGGTGCCGGCGAGGTGTGGCAGCTCGACGCCGGCGGCGCCCGTGAACCCCTGCTGGCGGCGACCGGCGGCCGCGGGGCCGATCTGGTGATCGAGTGCACGGGCCAGGTGGCGGTGTGGGAAGCGGCGCCGCGCCTGGCGCGGCGCGGCGGACAGGTGATCCTGTTCGGCGGCTGCGCGGCGGGAACCGAGGTGCGCTTCGATACCGACCGCTTGCACTATGACCAGGTCACCCTGACCAGTCCCTTCCACTTCACCCCGCGCGATGTGCGCAGCGCCTTCGAGCTGCTCAGCGCCGGCGGGTTCGGCGGGCAGGCGCTGGTGGCGGGCGAATACCCGCTCGAGCGGCTCGAGGAAGCGTTGCAGCGCCAGCGCAGCGGCGACGGCGCGAAGTTCGCCATCGTGCCGGCGGCGGCATGAAGGTCGCCCGCCTCTACGACTTTCTCGACATTCGGATCGAGGAGATGCCTGTCCCGGCCATCGGTCCGGGCGAGGCGCTGGTGCGGGCGCGCGCCTGCGGCATCTGCTCGGGCGACGTGGTGCCCTGGTACATCCGCAAGAAGGCGCCGCTCGTCTTCGGCCACGAGCCGGTGGGCGAGATCGTCGCGGTCGGCGCGGGGGTGACCGCGTTCCATCCCGGCGATCGCGTGTTCGTGCACCATCACGCGCCGTGCTTCCGCTGCCGCGCCTGTGCGCGCGGCGAGTTCGTGCAGTGCCCGGTGTGGAAGCAGTCGCAGATCGACCCCGGCGGGATGGCCGAGTTCTTTCGCGTCCCGGCGATCAATCTGTCCGGCGACACGCTGCGGCTGCCCGATCACGTCTCCGACGAGGACGGCGCGCTGGTCGAGCCGCTCGCCTGCGTCGTCAAGTCGCTCGACCGCGCCGGCGCCGTCAAGGGCGCCTCGGTGCTGATCATCGGGCTGGGCGTCATGGGCCAGATGCATGTCCTGCTGGCGCGCCACCTCGGCGCGCGACAGATCCTGGCGGCGGACCTGGTCGCCAGCCGCGGCGCCAAGGCGCTGGCCCTGGGGGCTGACGTCGCTATCGACGCGAGCGCCGGCGATCTGGCCGAGCAGGTGCGGGCGCACACCGACGGGGATGGCGCCGAGGTGGTGATCGCGGGGCCGGCGACCATCGCGGCGATCGAGCAAGGCCTCGCCTGCGCGGCGCGCGGCGGCACCGTGGTGCAGTTCATGGGCACCGAGCCGGGCGAGACCCTGGCGCTGTCGATGTTCGATTTCTACTTCCGCGAGCTGCGCCTGGTGCCGAGCTATTCGTGCGGCCCGGTCGAGACGCGCCGGGCGCTCGAGCTGATCGGCGGCGGCGTCGTGCGGGCCGCGCACGTCGTCACGCACCGCTTTCCGCTGGCGCAGGCGGCGGACGCCTATCGAGTCGCCGCCTTCGACAAGCAGGCCATCAAGACCCTGGTGACCTTCGGCGCCGCGGCGAGCGGCACGGCGGCATAAAAAAGGGGCGCTCGTCGCCGAGCGCCCCGTGTGGCAGTGCGTGGTCTTCGGTCGCTGCCGAGCTACTTGTTGAAGTGCAAGCCGCCCGCGATCTTGTCCGCGGCCGCCTCAGCGCGCATCGCCGACTCGGAAGCGCTCTTCGCGGCCGCTTCGGCCTTGTTCGCCGATGCTTCAGCCTTGTTCGCCGCCGCCTCGATGCGCGCCAGCATCTCGGGTGGAACCTTCGGCTTCGCGCAACCGGTAGACAGGCCGGCCAACATTCCCAGACCCAAAACGCCAATCGTCATTCTGACTGACCGCTTCATTCCCCGCTCCTTCCTGCCTGGTGACGCAGCCGTTCACCCACAATTACTTGTGGTACGACTTTGTCGCGATGGCTTCGGCCTTCTGCGCCGCGGCATCTGCGCGCTGGGCCGCTTCGGCCGCGCTGCGAGCCGCCATGTCGGCCTTGTTTGCCGCCGCTTCGGCGCGGCTGACTGCCGCTTCGATGCGCTGCATGTCCGCCGGATCGATCTTCGCCGTGCAGCCTGCCAGCCCAGCCGTCAGTGCCAACGTCACGAGGATTGCTTTCTTCGACATCATTTACCCGTCCTCCTTCTTCACAAGTGTAGTGGTCTACCCTGCACCGCTGCGTTCTATTTCCACAAAATCGCCCCGACCGCAAGCGTCAATATAAAAAACGCTTATCCCGCTGGGCCCTGCCGAACTGCGTGGGAGGGCTTGCGCCGGGAGGGTCGAAGGCGTGACAATTCTCTGCAGCGGGAGGCAGGCGATGAAGTGCCCGGAGTGCAAGGTCGACAACGCACCGGACCACAACTACTGCAAACACTGCGGCTTCCCCCTCCAGGCGCACGCCTTGGAACGCGATCTGCGGGTCGGCAGCGCCGAGCGGGCGCGCGACCGCTGCCTGCTCATCATCAAGCACACCCCCGACAGCGCCCAGGCGCACTTCACGCTGGGCATGGCCTACTATCATCTGGGCCAACTGGAGGAAGCGATCGCCGCCTTCCAGCGCGCGGTCGAGATCGACGACACCCTGGCGCACGCCCACTTCCAACTCGCCGTCAGCTACTACCGCGGCGGCCGTTTCGCCGAGTGCGCGGCCCGCTGTCGCCGGGCGCTGCAGTACAATCCGTCGTCGGTGCCGACGCAGTACCGTCTGGCGCGGTCGCTCTTCCACCTCGGGCATCTGGGCGAGGCGGTCGAGGTCTTCCAGCGCGTCGTCGCGGCCGACCCAGGCTACGTCATCGTGCACTATCACATCGGCGTCATCCACGAGCGGCAGGGGGCGATCGACGACGCGATCGAGGCCTTCACCCGCGTCGCCGACGCCAATCCCAACGACGCGGCGGCGCACTACCACCTCGGGCTCAACTACAAGCACAAGGGGCTCGACGATCTGGCCATCGGCGAGTTCAGCCACGCCCTGCAGATCGATCCGTCCGATCGCGCCTCGGAGGCCGAGCTGGCCTCGCTCGAGCGCTGAGCCGGACTCAGCTCGGCGTCGGGCCGGCGACGTCGCTGACCGCGCGCGTCTGCGGATCGTACAGCACGTGTCCGAGCGCCGGGCGCGTGAAGGCGAGCTGGCCGTCGATGTAGAGGGAGAAGCCCTCCGGATAGCCGGGGTAGCGCGCCTGGCCGTCCGGGCGGTCCCAGACGATGGTCAGATCGTGGCCGCGGTAGCGCAGCCCGTCGAGCAAGAAATAGGGCCAATCGAGCGCCATTGGTTGCAGCTCGATCTGCTCGTCGACGCGCGGCGTCAGGCCGACGACGCCCTCGACGACGAGCGAGAGATACATGGAATGGAAGTCGTGCGAGATATCCGAGGCCTTCGGCCGCGGCGACTGCGCGTACGGCTCCCACTTCGAGTAGTACTCGTGCACGTTCGGTCGCCACAGCGGGTCGTTGGGGTGCACGCCGGGGTAGACGAGGTCGTTGTAGCGCCGCATCAGTTCCATGAAGTGCGCCGGCGTGACCGCGTCCTGATGGTAGTGCTTGATCGCCTGCAGCGCGGTGCGCGCTCCCATGCTGATCGGATGCGGCGCGATGTTGCGCGTCAGGCCGTCCATCTCCCAGGTCCAGTCGCGGTAGTGGCGCAGGCTGGTGATGACCGGCGGGTAGCGGGCCCAGAAGTCGTCCGGGTCGACCAGCGCGGCCAGCGCCGGCGTATAGCGCGGGTCGTCCGGTGCGAGGCCGGTGGTGAAGGGGAAGAAGCCGTGCAGCTCGCGGATCGGCGCGCGCGCATCGTCGCTGGCGCGCTGGGGGTAGAAGAAGTGCGTCTCGTCGTCCCACAGGTGTTGCAGCGCGGCGCTGCGGACGCGCGCCGCGGCGGTGCTGAACTCCGCGGCGAGCGTCGGATCGCCGGCCGCGGTGGCGAGCTCGGCGACACCGACGGCGTTGCCATAGACGAAGGCGGCGAAGTCGGCGCGCTCCATCGCCGGCGGCTCGGTGCGCTGGTTGAGCTTGGTGCCGCTCCAGTACCAGTAGGACAGGATGTCGAGGTCGTAGCCGGTGACGCGCGGCATGTCGCGCTCCGGCAGCCCGTCGTGGTCGGCGTCGTAGGCGCTGAGCCAGGCGCGCACGTCAGCGGCCATCGCCGGCAACAGCGCGCGCAGCCGATCGAGCGGGATGGGGTGGACGCGGTTGAACTCGGCCAGCGCCAGGGCGCTCCAGTGCGAATAGGTCTCGCCCCAGTACGGGCTGCCGGGCGGGTCGACGACGGCGCCGTTGGGGGCGCGGTTGCGGTAACTGTTCTCCGCCTGCGACAGGGCGAAGGCGGGGTCGCGCAAATAGGTCAGCTCCTTCAGCTGGGCCGGAATGGCGAAGCCGATCGGGTTGTCGAAGCCGAGCTTGCCCTCGTAGAACACGACGCCCTGCAGATCCGGTGTCGCCATGTGCGCCAGGTGGAAGCGGACGATCCACCAGCGGTAGTACCACATCTTCTTGAACGCCGGATCGGCGGCATCGAAGTAGGGTACGTTCTCGGCGAACCAGCGGTTGTACTGGCGCGATTGCGCCAGGTGCGCGTCGGCCGGCAGCGGCGCCGCCGGCATCGCCCGCTTGGTGTCGTCGAAGCGCAGGGTGAGCGAGGCCTCCGGCGAGGGGCCCTCGGCCGGGACGGCCAGGTCGCGCCGCAGGTGGATGGTCGGGGCGTCGAGGCGGGTGAAGCCCGGCGCATCGAGGTAGAGGAAGAGCGGCATGCCCTGGAACTCGCCCGCGCCGAGCAGCGGGAAGTCGGGCGGGGCGCCGCCGTTGGGCATCAGCGGGTAGGGCGCGATGGCCTCGAGCGTGACGGTGTGCGGCTGCTTGTCGCGCGCGACGACCGAGTAGGTGGCGACGGCGCGATCGTCCTCGGTGATGAACTTGTGCTCGTCGATGCCTACCTCGGGCAGCTCGTAGTGCACGACGGTGTGGCTCGGGTAGCGCTCGATCCAGTACTGGTTGTCGTAGAGCGCGACGGGCTTGCCGTCGACCGAGAAGCTGACGTCGAACAAGCGCTTCAAACAATACGTCGAATGCGCGTAGCAGAACTCGCCCGCCAGCCCCGGCTGATGGGCCAGCTCGCGCGTCCACAGATGTCGGCCCGACGACAGCAGCAGCTTGTCGTCGTCGAGGATCAGCTGGCGGCCGATCTGCGGATGGACCCCGCGCGGCGGCACGCGGAAGACCTGGTGGCCGAGCATCGCGTCGACATACGCCTCGCCGGCCCGCGCGCTGGTGCGCACGTTCTCGGGCTCGAAGCTGAGCCAGCGGGCGAACGGCGGCGGCCCCGACGGGGTGGGGGCCGCCGCAAGCGGCGGGACCGGGCTGGGCGGCGGGGCGGCGGGGCGGCGCCCGACGACGTAGGCGGCTACCAACAGGCCGGCGATCGCCGCAAGGACGAGCCCGCCCTTGGCGGTTCGGCTGGGAGACGACATTCAGCGGCGGCCGGCCATCAGTGCGTACGGAGATCCGACACGAGGCGCATCTATAGCCGAGGTGGCGGAGTGGAGCGAACCGGCGCGCGCGGCGCGCGTCATCTTGACAAAGAGCAGTGCCCCGCCTAGTTGCTGCGACAAGTTTTCCGCTTGTGACCGCCGTGCTGGATGCGTCTGCCTCGCCGCCGACCGCGGGCGCGGAGCTGTGACGCTGGAGGGAGCCATGGATCTACTGCAAGTCCTGTTTCGGTGGGTGCACATCGTCGCCGGTGTCATGTGGATCGGTCATCTGTACTTCTTCAACTTCGTCAACGCGCAGGTGGCGCCGACCTACGATGCCGAGACGAAGAAGAAGGTCGTGCCCGAGCTCATGCCGCGCGCGCTGTACTGGTTCCGCTGGGGCGCCGCCTATACCTGGATCAGCGGCGTGCTGCTGCTCATGCTGGTCTACTACCACGGCGGCATCATGTTCGATTTCGGCGGCGAGTGGGGCGCGATGACGTTCGTCGCCCTGGCGTTGGTCTTTGGTTCACCGCTGATCTACGACGCCCTCTACAAGACCGTGTTGAAGGATCCGAAGGTCGGCTTCGTCGCCGGCGTTGTCATCGCCGCGCTGATGCTCTTCTTCATGGCGTTCGTGGCCAACTTCACCTTCCGCTCCTACGCCATCCATCTCGGCGCCATGTTCGGCACGATCATGGCCTTCAACGTGTGGTTCCGTATCTGGCCGGCGCAACAGAAGATCATCCAGGCGACCAAGGACGGCACGCCGCCCGACGCGGCACTGGTGGGCTTGGCCGGCACACGCTCGAAGCACAACACCTATATGTCGGTGCCGCTCATCTTCATGATGATGGGGCAGCACGCGACCTTCTCCGCCAACCCGGTGATGCTGGCGCTGGTGGTGTTGATCGGCTTCGGGGCCGTCTACCTGATCTACAACAAGTCGAAGCAGATCAAAGGCTTCTAGCCGCCGCTGCAGTGGCGCTGAGACGGGGCGGGACGGAGATGTTCCGTCCCGTCGTCGTTTGGTGCGGCCGCGCGGGCGCGGTCAGCTGACCGGATCGTCGATCGCGGGAGCACCGGGCAGCCAGATCTCCTGCTCGCAGATCGTCAGCGGGCCGCGCGTCGAGTAGAGAACGATGTGGGTCGTCGGCCTGTGCTCGACGTCGACCACGACGCGCATCTGCTCATTGCGTTCGGCCGTCTCCAGCGTGGTGCGGCGCGTGCCGCGGTTCTCGGTCTGCTTGCGCACCGTGCTCTCGCTCGAGGTCGATTCGAAGTGGGCGTCGGACAACGGGTAGGTCTTGCCCTCGCTGCGCACCGCCAGACGGTTCTTCAACTCGCTCTTGCGCCGCGGGTCGACGTTGTCGAACACCAGCCAGTTGTCGTACACGCTGACGTGCTGCCCGATCTCGCGCAGCAACTCCTGGTCGACCGCGACGACGACGCGGTGCTCGTGGCGCACCAGCAGCCCGGCCAGCGGCGCGAACGCCGCGACGAAGGTGACCAGCGCGACCTGCGCCACCTGACGATTGAGCGTCAGCCGCGTGCCGCGATCGATCAGCAGCAGATCGAGACCGATCGGCACCAGCAGGCCGACGAGGACGACGGTGATGAGTGCAAACGAGCCGAGCGGCTCGCCGAGCGCCAGCCACGCCCAGGTGACCGCCGACACCGGTAGCAGCGCGAACAGCGCCGCCAGCACGCGCTTGCCGAAGTCGCGATAGATCAGCCAGAGGCCGACGATCGGAAAGAGCAGGGCGGCGCTCCATGCCAGCAGATTGCCGTCGCGATAGATGGCACTCACCGACAGCGCGCTGGCGCCTGCCGATACGACACCGAGCGCCAACGCTGCAGTGAACGGCCTCCGCGTCTTCATCGCACGACCCCTCCCTTCCACCGCCGGGGTGCCCGATGGCTCCCCATCGACCACCAGTACGGTACTCGCCGGGTCCCGATGTGACAAGCGGGGAAAGAAGAGGCGTGACCGCGTAACCGGTGACCAAGCTTTGCCCAGAAAGGAAAGGCAAACCACAGATTGCGCGGAGCCGATTACCCCGGAATTTCTGCCGGTTCCCTCCGTGAAATCCGTCAATCGGCGCAATCCGTGGTCGGCTTTTCGCT
>JBOHWA010001123.1:0-2752 GCA_050735855.1 Binatia bacterium | reverse complement strand
TTCTCCTGGAGGGCGCCGCTCCGTCGGCGCCGTGCTCGCGACGAACCCATCAGTGCCTCCCGAGCAGGTAGAGCAGCGGGAAGAGGAAGATCCACACCAGATCGACGAAGTGCCAGTAGAGGCCGCTCATCTCGACCGGGGTGTAGTAGAAGCGATTGAACATGCCCTGCGCGCCGCGCACGGTCAGGATGCCGAGCAGCACGATGCCGATCACCATGTGCACCGCGTGCAGGCCGGTCATGGCGAAGTAGAGCGAGAAGAAGAGCTGCGCGTTGGCCGCGTCGGGCCCGTGGAAGACGAAGTGCGGGCCGGGGATCAGGTGCTCGTGCCACTTGTGCCAGTACTCGTAGGCCTTCACGCCGAGGAAGGCCGAGCCGAGGATGATGGTGAGGATCAGGCAGACGATCAGCATGCCGCGGCGGCTGACCTGCGCGGCGTGCACCGCCAGCGCCATGGTGAGACTGCTGGTCAGCAGCACCGCCGTGTTGAAGGCGCCGAGCGTGATGTCGAGCTCGTGGCTGGCGGCGTGGAACGCTGCCGGGAAGGCCGTGCGGTAGACGACGTAGGCGACGAACAAGCCGCCGAAGAACATGACCTCGGTGACCAGGAACAGCCACATCCCGAGCGCCGACGCCTCGTGTTGCTGGTCGGCGTCGTCGAAGTGATGCGCGACGTACGGTGCGCTGGGCTCAGACACCGTGGGCCTCCTGCACCGTCGCGTGCGTGGTGTAGCTGTAGGCGTCCTCGGTCACCACCGGCTGGACCGGGAAGTTCTCGGTCGGCGGCGGCGACGGCGTCGTCCACTCGAGGCCGGTCGCCTGCCACGGGTTGCGCCCGGCGATGGCGCCGTAGCGCAGCGACCAGATCAGGTAGCAGAGCGGCAGCAGATAGCCGATGCCGAGGATCGACGCGCCGGCCGTCGACATGACGTTCAGCACCTGAAACTCGTCCGGATAGACGTGGTAGCGGCGCGGCATGCCGAGGTAGCCGAGGATGAACTGCGGGAAGAACGTCAGGTTGAAGCCGATGAAGACGATCACCGCCGAGATCCTGGCCGGCAGCTCGGGGTACATGCGGCCGAACATCTTCGGCCACCAGAAGTGGATGCCGCCGAGGTACCCCATCAGGGCGCCGCCGACCATGATGTAGTGGAAGTGGGCGACGACGAAGTAGGTGTCGTGCACGTGCACGTCGAGCCCGAGCGAGGCGAGAAACAGACCGGTCAGACCGCCGATGGTGAACAGGCCGATGAAGCCCATGGCGTAGAGCATCGGCGCTTCGAAGCTGACCGAGCCTTTGTAGAGGGTCGCCGTCCAGTTGAAGACCTTGACCGCCGACGGGATCGCCACGGCGAAGCTGAGCACCGAGAAGATCAGCGCGGCGTACACCGACTGGCTGCTGGTGAACATGTGGTGGCCCCACACCAGGAAGCCGAGGAAGGCGATGGCGATGCTCGACATGGCGATGAAGCTGTAGCCGAAGACGCCTTTGCGCGAGAAGCAGGTGATCACCTCGCTGACCACGCCCATGCTGGGCAGGATCATGATGTAGACGGCGGGGTGCGAGTAGAACCAGAAGAGGTGCTGGAAGAGCACCGGGTCGCCGCCGAGCGCCGGATCGAAGATGCCGATGTGGAAGGCGCGCTCGAGGCCGACCAGCAGCACGGTGATGGCGATGACCGGGGTGCCGAGGACCATGATCAGGCTGGTGGCGTAGTGCGCCCAGATGAACAGCGGCAGGCGGAACCAGGTGAGCCCGGGCGCGCGCATACGGTGGATGGTGACGATGAAGTTCAGGCCGGTGAGAATCGACGAGAAGCCGGTGATGAAGATGCCGAGCGCGGTGGGGATGACATTGGTGTTGGAAAAGGCGGTGCTGTACGGCGTGTAGAAGGTCCACCCGGTATCGACGCCGCCGGTGACGATCGCCGTCAGCGTGAACGCCCCGCCGATGATGTAGATGTACCAGCTCAGCAGGTTGAGCCGCGGGAAGGCGAGATCGCGCGCGCCGATCATCAGCGGCACGAGGAAGTTGCCGAGCACGGCGGGGATCGACGGCACCAGGAAGAAGAACACCATGATGATGCCGTGCATGGTGAACAACTTGTTGTAGGTGTCGGCATGGACGAGATCGCCGGCCGGGGTCAGGAGCTCGAGGCGGATGGCGAGCGCAAAGACACTGCCGAGCAGGAAGAAGGCGGTGATCGAGACCAGATAGAGGATGGCGATGCGCTTGTGGTCGACGGTCAGGAGCCACGAGCGAATGCCGTAGTCGGCGTTCAGATAGTGGGTGCGCGGCGGCGTCTCGGGCGCGGTCATGTGCGTGTCGTGCATGCGCGAGCCCCTTACGATGCCGGCGGCGCCGCGGCGGGCTGGCCCTCGGCCAATCCCTGGCCGGCCGCCGGCGCCCCGGGCTGAAGCGACTTGATGTACAGGATGAGCTGCATGACCTGCTCCTCGCTGAGCTGGCCCTGGAAGGTCGGCATGACCGGCTGGAAGCCGGCGACGATCTTGGCCGCCGGATTGAGAATCGCCTCGCGCAGGTAGGCTTCGTCGACCACCGCCGTGCTGCCGTCCTGCAGCTTCACCTCGTGGCCGAAGATGCCGACCAGCGACGGTCCGAGCGCCCCGCCCTGCGGCTGGTGGCAGGTGGCGCACGCCTTGGCGGTGAACAACGCCTCGCCCGCCGCCACCGGCGAGACGTCCGCGCCGCTCGCCGCGGCGGGCTGCGCGGCCGGCGCGCCGCTGGGCGC
>JBOHWA010001122.1:0-3483 GCA_050735855.1 Binatia bacterium | reverse complement strand
GAGCGGCGGATGCCGACGGCGGCGACCTCGATGCGGCGCTCGGCGCGGCGCTGGCCGGCGCCGATGTCGAGGCCCGCCACGTCGCCCTCGACGAGCTGCGCGCCAGCCTGCTCGATCGCCGCCCCGGGCGACAGGCGAGCCCGGAGCGCTGGAGCGCCGGCCTGGCGCGGCTGCGCGAGCGGCTCGACGAGCCGCGCGACCGCGCCCGCGCCCTCGAGATCCTCGCCGACCTGGCGGCCGGCGACCGCGCCCGTCTGGCCGCCCACGCCGACGGCCTGCTGGCCTATGCCGCCGATCCCGATCCGCACGTCCGCGCCGCCGTCGTGCGCTTCGCCGGCCACGCGCACCTCGCGGCCGAGGCCAGCTGGATCGTCGACCGCCTCGACGCCGATCACGAAGCCGAGGTGGCCGCCGCCGGCGACGCGCTGCGCGCCCTCGGGCCGCTGGCGCTCGAGGCGCTGCTCGTCGCCCTGCACCGCGGCGCGCGCGCCACGCGCGATGCGGTGCTGCCGATCCTGCGCGACCTGCATCTCGCGCCGGCGACCGTGCGCGGGCTGATCGACCGCGAGATCGGCCACATGCAGCGCACCGTGCTGCTCCTCCACGGCCTCGCCAGCGGCGCGTCGGAGCTCGTCCTGCAGCGCCTGCGCGAGCGTCTGGGCGAGCATCTGCACAGCGTGCTCATCCTGCTCGCCACGCAGCGCGACGCGGAGCGCTTCGTCGTCCTCGGCCGGCTGCTCGCGCGCACCCCGCAGGGGCGCGGCCGCGCCGTCCTGCTCGAGGCGCTCGAGGCGCTGCTGCCGCCCGACGAGCGCGGCCGCATCATGCCCCTGCTCGACGACGGCACGGCGCGCGCGGCGCGGGTGGCGGCGGAGGCCCTCAGGAGGCCCCTGCTCTCCTTCGAGCAGGCCGTGCGCGAGGCGATGGCCGATGCCGACCCGCTGACGGTCGCCTTTCTCGCCGCCACCCAGGAGGCACCGCGCCTGGCCGATCGCCGCGATCTGGGCGATACTGCGCCGCATCGTGACGATGCGCCGGAGAGTCCGATGTTGAGCCGCGTCGAAATCGTGCTGCACCTGCGCGGCCTACACCTCTTCGCCGATCTGACCACCCGACAGCTCAGCCAGATGGCCGCCCTGGTGCACGAGGAGTCGCACCCCGGCGGCACCACCATCCTGCGCGAAGGCGAATTCGGCGAGTGCATGTACCTGATCCTGTCGGGCGACGTCTCGATCAGCCGCGCCGATCAGTACACGCTCTCCGCCGGCCCCGGTGAGCTGTTCGGCGAGATGTCACTGTTCGACGGCGAGACGCGCTTCGCCACCGTCACCGCCGCGCACCGCGTCCGCCTGCTGCGCCTCGAACGCCGCGACCTGTTCGAGCTGATGGACGAACAGCCGGGCATCGCCATCGGCATCTGCCAGACCCTCGCCCGCCACGCGCGCGATTCCATCCGGCGGCTGGAGGAAAAGCTGGCCGGGAAAGAATAGGAGCTCACCGCGGAGACGCGGAGCCGCGGAGGCGTCCGGGGCAGCGCGTCGCAGCCGGGTTCACGACAAACAGAGACCTAGAAATACCTGATTGAGAACGGCACTCGCATCGCGAGCAACTCGCCTCCGCGTCTCCGCGTCTCCGCGGTGAACTCTTCAATCATTTCAGAAAGAGTTTCTGGCGGTCGGTGGTGTGTCCGGCGCCGACTTTGCGCAGCTCGCGGTTGAACTCGAAGCCCGGGTTGCTGGAGAACGCCGCCGGCTTGAGGGTGTAGAACTGGATGGTCTCGGGCGTCCACGCCGGTTCGTAGAGCGGCACGTCGGTGAGGGTCTCGGCCTCCTGCGCTTTGCGGCCGACGAAGCGGCAGACGGGGACCGACTTCAGGCTTGCCTGGCCGGGCGGGGCGAGCGCGATGTTCTCGCCGTAGAGCCAGCGGTAGTAGGGGTCGCGCTTGTTGGTCACGTACGAGGCGATCGGCGTGTGCTCATCGCTGCGGTAGGCGAGGTAGTACTGCACGCCCATCACCCGCGGCGTGCCGCTGCCGTCGACGTCGAAGACGTCGTAGCACTGCGGCAGGTCGCGGTAGTGGGTGACCTGTTCGAGCGTCTTCGAGCTCGCCGGCAGACTGTTGCGCAGCTCGGTCATGTGGCCCGAGCCGAGCCGCGTGCAGCCGTGCGAGGTCGGCCCGCGGCTGACGATCCACAGATTCTGATACGGCTTCTTGCCGTCGCGCTCGCTGGCCACCTTGCGCCAGGCCGGTGGCAGGAAGCGTGTCGCGCTGAGCTCGCAGCGCACGCCGGCGTTATGAAAGGCGTTGTAGGCGATGCCGCCGGCGTGCTGGTACGGCAGCATGCTGATGAAGCCGTAGCCCGGGTTGGGTGAGATGTAGTCGACCATGCCGGTCAGGCCGCGGCCCTGGGTACGGGCGATGAGCGGCCACATGCCGGTGACGCCGAAGTCGGGCAGCTTCTCGCCCTTGTAGGTCGTCGTCCCCTCCACCGTCCCGGCCGGGTAGATGGCGGTGAACTCGACCGCATCGACGAAGCCGTCGCGCACCCGGTAGTGCCCGCCGGTCGCCTGGTCGAGGAACTCCGCCGCCTTGGCGACGAAGGCGGGATCGTTCGCCGGGGCGGCGCGGGCCGCGTCGGCGGCAGCCGCCAGCGCGCCGCTCAGGGAATCCATCCGGTAGAGGGCGATGCGCCCGGGCAGCAGCGCGTTGGCCAGATCGAGCCGCGGCGGGTCGGCGGCGAGATCGGCGGGGCTCGCGGCGACCAGGCGCGCGTGCCATGCCGTCGCCAGGGGCGCGAAGGGGATGTGCACGCGGAAGACGCGGTCGGGGTTCAGCCCCTGCATGACCTCGACGCTCTTCTGCCGATACCCGTCGACGCCCAGGGCGGCGCGGTTGCCGGCGGTCGCCGCCACGCCGTGCTGGTCCATGCGCACGACGAAGCGCTCGTACTCGCGGTTGGTGGTCAGCTCGATCACCTTGCGGTCGACCAGTTCCTGGTACGTGTCGCGGCGCTTCACCAGGTCGTCGAGATACGTGTCGATCTCCGCCTCGCCGAGCACCATGGTCAGGCGCACCTGGTTGCCGCGCGACAGCTCGATGTGGGCCCGGCTGGGGTCCTGCGTCTGCGGCGCAAAGCCGGCGTAGAAGGACGGCTCGTACCAGTGAAAGTAGATGCCCTGCGGCGGCTCGCTGCCGTCCCAGGCCGTCTCGCTGGCCTGCAGCGCGGCGAAGGCGTTGATCGGCAGCAGCAGCGCGCCGACGGCGAGCGACACGAGTCCTCCAACCAGCGAACGCCGCGCCCTGGGCGACAGCCGCTTGGTGGCGGAGCGCCGATCCCAAGGTCCCGTCCCCCCTGGCGGGGGAAGGCCAGGAGGGGGGGTCCGGTGGACGGCAAGCGTCGCCGCTCGAGCGACCCCCCATCCTGTCCTTCCCCCGCAAGGGGGGAAGGGACCCTCGACCACGCCGCGCGTGCAGTTGAGGGA
>JBOHWA010001121.1:0-2276 GCA_050735855.1 Binatia bacterium | reverse complement strand
GATCCCAGTGGATGCCGCGCTGAGGGCGCCGGCACCGAAACTTCGGTTGATAGTCATCATTCTCCCTTTGCCAAGAATCGCGGGGTTCATTGTGATCGCTCCCGCGGCCCGCCCGGATACCCCGTGCCGACGTCGTACATCCACTTCGTCCGGTCGACTCCAGTGTTGACCGGACCATTGAACTCGTCGCCCCACACCATGGTCCACTGATCGGCCGCCTGGTCATCGTCGCCGCACGCAGTGAGATTTATTCCCAACAGGATCGAGCAGGCCGCCGCGCGCAGCAAACGCGCCACCAGTGCACGGGGCGAGCTCGAGACGTTCCAATCAGACAGCACGGCGCCCTCCTTGGCGTGGCGTGCAACCTAGGTGATGGAGCGGATCGGCTCAACCTGGGGCGGCGAGCGGCCCCAGCCGGGCGAGCCGGCGGTCGACGACGGCATCGCGTTCGGCCAGGGTGCCCAGGTCCGCGAATCCGAGCTCTGGGCCGCGCGCCGCCGACACCGGTGCCGGCAGTTTGAGAAGCGCCTTGCGGGATTGTAACCACCAGCATGCCGTCGACCGCCGACCTCGACCTGCCCCCCTACGACCCGCCGCGCCTCCTCGCGGCCCCCTTCCCGGAGCGCATGCGGCTGGTCTGCCGCACTTGGGCATCGCAGGTCCATCCCACGCCGATGGTCGTGATGGCGATGTACTGGACGAAGTACGTCCTGCTCTTCGTCGGCGGCTGGGCCTTCTTCGTCTCGTTCTCCGCCGGCTATCCGGGCTTCCTGTCGCCGGGCGGCTGGGCGTTCACGCCGGTGGCGTTCCAGAAGGCGGTGCTGTGGGCGATCTTCTACGAGATGGCCGGCTTCGGCTGCGGCTCGGGGCCGATGAACGCGCGCTTCTGGCCGCCGCTCGGCGGCTTTCTTCACTTCCTGCGTCCGGGCACGACCAAGCTGCCGCTCGTCCCCGGCCTGCCCCTCTTCGGCGGCACCCGGCGCACGTGGCTCGACGCGGCGCTCTACGCCGCGAGCCAGTTCGTCCTGCTGCGGGCCCTCGTCGCGCCCGAGATCGTGCCGGCGCTGCTGCTGCCGAGCGTCGTCCTGATCGCGCTGCTCGGGGTGACGGACAAGACGCTGTTCCTCGCCGCGCGCGCCGAGCACTACTGGGTGGCGCTCGTCTGCCTGGCCGTGGCCAGCGGCGAGGCACTCTGGATCCCGGCGTGCCAGGTGGTGTGGGGGGCGATCTGGTTCTGGGCGGCGACCTCCAAGCTCAACCACCACTTCCCCTCGGTCATCATGGTCATGATGAACAACGGGCCGTTCTTCCCTGCGTGGCTGAAGCAGCGGCTGTTCGTCGACTACCCCGACGATCTCCGCCCGTCGCGCCTCGCCGCCCGGATGGCGCACGGCGGCACGTGCATCGAGTATGTGATCCCGCTGGTGCTCTTCACCAGCGACAGCCCGCTGCTGACCGCTGCCATGCTCGTCGTCATGGCCTGCTTCCACGGCTTCATCGCGCTCAACAACCCGAGCGGCATGCCGATCGAGTGGAACATCCTGATGATCTATGGCGGCATCTTCCTGTTCGGCTTCCACCCCGAAGCGAGCGTCCCGGCGTTGGGACAGCTGCCATGGCTCGTCGCCTTCCTCGTCTTCTGCCTCGTCGTCGTGCCGTGCTACGGCAACTTCGTCCCCGGGCGCGTCTCGTTCCTGCTGTCGATGCGCTATTACGCCGGCAACTGGGCCTACAACATCTGGCTCGTCCGCCGCGGCTGCGCGCAGAAGTTCTCGGCCCTCACCAAAGCCGCCGGCACGATGCGCGATCAGCTGGAGAAGTTGCTCCCCGATGCGACGGCGCTGGACATGGCGCTGGCGCTCTCGCTGTCGCACCGCTTCATGCACCTCGAGGGTCGTCCGCTGCTCGAGGTGCTGCCGCGCGCGGTGGACGACATCGACGACTACGAATGGAACGACGGCGAGGTGATCGGCGGCATGGTGCTGGGCTGGAATTTCGGCGACGGGCACCTGAACGGCCTGCAGCTCCTGCGCGCGGTGCAGGAGCAGTGCGGCTTCGCGCCGGGCGAGCTGCGCGTGGTGATGGTCGAGTCGCAGCCCCTCCTCGGCCGCACCATGCGCTGGCGCATCGCCGACGCGGCCAGCGGCGTGCTCGAAGAGGGCGCGACCGAGATCGCGCCGTTGCGCGCGCTGCAGCCCTGGCCGGTCGGCGAGCACGCCGCGGCCTTCCGGCGCGGCCGCTCGAACGCGGGCGCCTGAGGGCGCGCGGCGTGGACG
>JBOHWA010001120.1:0-5143 GCA_050735855.1 Binatia bacterium | reverse complement strand
CCCTCGGCGCCGTGCGTGCGACGAGCACCCCGCCCGACCCCCGGCGCCGAGGGACCGGCGCCCTCCAGGATGTCAGTTCGATTTTCACCGCCGCTTCTCGTCGCGCAGGCCGTAGACCCGTGCCATCAGTTGCTGGCAGACGGCGGTGCCGGGGAGGCTGACGCCGTGCTGGCGGGCGAAGGCGAGGGTGACGGCGAGATCCTTCTCGGCCAGGTCGGTGAAGTTGCGCGCGCGCGCCTGCAGGGCGGCGTCGTCGGGCGCGTTCTCGGCGGCCTGGCGGAAGCGCAGGAAGGCGGCCATCGACTCCGTCACGTAGCCGTTGGCGCGGGTGACCTGCAACAGGGCGTCGATCGACAGGCCGGCGTGGCGCGCCAGCGACCAGGCCTCGACGGTGGCGAGGTACTCGAGGTAGCCGATCAGGTTGTTGCACAGCTTGGTGGCGGCGCCGGAGCCGAGCGGCCCGGTGTGGATGATGTGTTGCGCGGCCGTGGCGAACAGCGGCCGGCAGCGCTCGAGCAGGGCGGCATCGCCGCCCACCATGTAGGTGAGCGTGCCGGCCTCGGCGCCGCCGGCGCCGCCGGTGATCGGCGCGTCGATGGTGCCGAGGCCGCGCGCCGTGGCGGCGGCGCCGATCTCGCAGACGGTGGCCGGCAGGATGGTGCTGTGCAGCACCACCACCGCGCCCGCGGCGGCGTGCGCCAACACCCCGTCGGGACCGCAGGCGACGGCGCGCACCTCGTCGTCGTCGCGCACGCAGATGCAGATCGCGTCGACCGCCCCGGCCAACTCCGCGGTCGAGCGCGCGACGCGGGCGCCCAGCCCTTCCAACTCGCAGCCGGCGCCGTCGCGGACATCGAAGACGGTCGTGTCGATGCCGCCCTGCACCAGCCGCCGGGCCATCGGCATGCCGATGTTGCCCAACCCGATGAACCCCGCCCGAATCCCCATGCCTGCGCTCCCGCTCTCGAGGGCGCACCGTAGCACGAGGCGGCCGCGAGATTCACCGCATTGGTAGCGCGGGCCTCCGTGCCCGTCTGGCGCGCGTTGGCGCGCCAGCAGATCCGACCGTAGCGCGTTTTACGCGCCGCTGGCCTCCGCGGACGGAGTCCAGACGGGCACGGAGGCCCGCGCTACCAATGCCTGCAGTCCGTTCGTGCTGCTTGTCGAAGCAGGCAGGGGGGCCGGCGCCCTACAGCATGCCGAGCTGCAGCTTCGCCGCTTCGGACATCATCTGCTGGTTCCAGGGCGGGTCGAAGACCACCTGCACGTCGGCTTCGGTGACGCCGGGGAGGTTCTCGATGCGGCTCTTGGCGTCGTGGGCGATGACGTCGCCCATGCCGCAGCCCGGGGCGGTGAGGGTCATCTTCACCTCGACGCGGCTGCCGCCGCCGGCGTGCGGCTCGATCGACAGGTTGTAGACCAGGCCGAGCTCGACGATGTTGACCGGGATCTCGGGGTCGTAGACGTTGCGCAGCTGGGTGTAGACGAGCTCCTCGCTGACCGGCGCGTCGGGATCGGCGCCGACCTCGCCGTCGCTGCGCGCGGCCGCCTTGCCGATCGCATCGGCATCCTTGCCGCTCAGCCGATACAGCCCGCCAAAGGTCGGTACCTGCAGCGTGTAGCTGTCACCGAGCGACTGCGTGATCACCGCCGGCGTCCCCGCCTTGAGGATCGAGGTGACGCCCTGCGGGATCATGACCACTTCGACGTCGCGGGAAATCTCTACTTCTTCGTACGGCATTATTCGCCCCTAGGATTTCTTTACCGCGGAGACGCGGAGCACACGGAGCCTTTGTGCCAAGCAGGTCATCTCCGCGCTCTCCGCGTCTCCGCGGTGAAATTCTCATTCAGTGGAAATAGGATCCTCTTTACCATCCAGCGCGGCGCGGGCGGTGTGCCAGCAGAGGGTGGCGCACTTGACGCGGGTGGGGAACTCGCCGACGCCGGCGAAGACAGCGAGCTTGCCGAGCTCGTCGGGGTCGGCGTCATCCGCGCGCTTGCCGGTGACCAGGTCGTGGAAGACGTGGAAGAGCTGTTCGGCTTCGGCGCGCGTCTTGCCCTTCAGCGTCTCGGTCATGACCGAGGCGGAGGCCGTGGAAATGGCGCAGCCGTGGCCCTGGAAGGCGACGTCCTTCATGCGCTCGCCGTCGAGCGCCAGGTAGACGGTGCAGGTGTCGCCGCACAGCGGGTTGAAGCCTTCGGCGCGGCGGTCGGCCGCGTCCAGCGCGTGGAAGTTCCGCGGCCGCTTGCTGTGCTCGATGATGACGTCCTGGTAGAGATCGCGCAGCTCGTCGTTCATTTGAACATCTCGATCACCTGACGGATGCCGGCGATCAGCGTGTCGACCTCGGCCTTGGTATTGTAGCAGGCGAACGACGCGCGGGTCGTCGCCGGCACCTGGAAGCGCTGCATCACCGGCTGGGCGCAGTGATGGCCGGCGCGCACGGCGATGCCGCCGCGGTCGAGGATGGTGCCGATGTCGTGCGGGTGGATGCCGTCGATGACGAACGACAGGACGCCGGCCTTCTCGCGCGCCGTGCCGATGATGCGCACCTGCGGCAGGTCGGCGAGCTGGGCGGTGGCGTAGGCGAGCAGGGCGTGCTCGTGCGCGCCGATGGCGTCGAGGCCGACGCCGCCCACCCAGTCGATCGCCGCGCCGAGGCCGACGACGCCGGTGATGTTCGGCGTGCCCGCCTCGAACTTGCCCGGCAGGCCCTTGTAGAAGGTCTTCTCGAAGGTCACGGCGCTGATCATCTCGCCGCCGCCCTGGTAGGGCGGCATGCTGTCGAGCAGCGCCGCCTTGCCGTACAGCACGCCGACACCGGTCGGCCCGTACAGCTTGTGGCTCGAGAAGGCGTAGAAGTCGCAGTCGAGCGCCTGCACGTCGACCGGCAGGTGTGGCACCGCCTGGGCGCCGTCGAGCAGCACCGGGATGCCGCGGCGGTGGGCGCGCTCGATCAGCTCGCGCACCGGGTTGATGGTGCCGAGGGCGTTGGAGACGTGCACGACGGAGACCAGCTTGGTGCGCGGCCCGAGCAGGTGATCGTAGTCGTCGAGCTGCAGCTCGCCGGCGTCGTTCATCGGGATGACGCGCAGCACGGCGCCGCGCTCGCGGCAGACCATCTGCCAGGGGACGATGTTGGAGTGGTGCTCCATGGCCGAGACGACGATCTCGTCGCCCAGGTGGAGCGCCGGGCGGCCGTAGCTGCTGGCCACCAGGTTGATGCTCTCGGTGGTGCCGCGGGTGAAGATGATCTCCTTGCGGTCGGCGGCGTTGAGGAAGCGCGCCACCGCATCGCGCGCGTCTTCGAACGCCTGCGTGGCGCGCTGGCTGAGCGCGTGCACGCCGCGGTGGATGTTGGCGTAGTCGGTGGCATCGAAGCGCGCGATGGCGTCGATCACCGCGCGCGGCTTCTGCGCCGAGGCGGCGTTGTCGAGGTAGACCAGCGGCTGGCCGTGCACCGTCTGCTGCAGGATGGGGAACTCGGCGCGCAGGCGCTCGACGTCGAAGCCGGGCGGCTCGCCGTGGGCGGTCGGGACAGGCAGGGCGCTGGCGCGTTGCAGGCGGGCGCTCATGCGGCTTCTCCCGGAAAGCGCGTGGCGATCTCGGCGGCGAGGCGCTCGCGCAGTGGCGCGACCGCGATGCGGTCGACCAGCTCGTTGGCGAAGGCGCGGATCAGCATCTGGCGCGCCGCCGGCGCGTCGATGCCGCGGGCGCGCAGGTAGAAGATCGCCTGCTCGTCGAGCTGGCCGATGGTGGCGCCGTGGCTGCACTTGACGTCGTCGGCGAGGATCTCGAGCTGCGGCTTGGTGTCGATCTGCGCGTCGTCGGACAACAGGAGGTTCTTGTTCATCTGCTGTGCGTCGCTCTGCTGGGCGTCGGGCCGCACGAACACCTTGCCGTTGAAAACGCCGGTGGCGCGCCCGTCGAGGATGCCCTTGTACAGCTCGCGGCTGGTGCCGCGCGGTCGGCGATGGTCGATGGTGGTGTGATGGTCGACGTGCTGCGCGCCGTCAGCGAGGTAGAGGCCGTCGAAGACACAGGCGGCGCCGGGCGCGTCGAGCCGCGTGGCGATCGCCGTGCGCGCCAGGCCGGCGCCGAGCGAGACCGCGTGCGAGACCAACTGGCTGTCCGCCGCCTGGGCGGCGGCGACGACGCCGGTGTGGAAGGTGCGCAGGCTCTCGCGCTGGACGCGCTGATGGGCGAGCGCGGCGCCGGGGGCGATCACCAGCTCGCTGACCGCATTGGTCCAGTGCGCCGTCGCGCCGTCGCCGGCATACTGCTCGATCAGCGTCGCCCGGCTGCCGGCGCCGGCGACGATCAGGTTGCGCACGTGCACGACGCTCGGCGTGGCGCCGGGCACGGCGAGGAAGAGGCAGTGCACCGGTGCGTCGAGCTCGACGCCCTCGGGGACGTAGAGGAACGCGCCGTCGCGAATACACGCGGTGTTGAGCGCCGTCAGCCCGTCCTCCTCCAGCGCGGCGGAGGTGCCGAGGTGGGACCCGACCAGGGCCGGGTGCTCGGTGAGTGCCGCGGCGAGGTTGGTGGCGATGACGCCGGTGGGCAGCGCCGGGCGCGACGACAGGTCGGCGGCGAAGAGGCCGTTGACGAAGACCAGCTCGGTGCCGACGCCGAGCCGCGCGGCGGCCGCCAGCGCGGCGGCGTCCGCGGCCGGTGTCCCGTTCGGCAGGGCGAAGGACTGCGCCGCCAGCGGCGCCAGGTTGGTGTATTTCCAGTCCTCGTGGCGGACGGTCGGAAAGCCGAGCGCGGCGAAGCGCTCGGCGGCGCGGCGGCGCAGCGTGCGCAGGCCGGCGGGGCCGAGGTCGGCCAGCTGCCGGGCGTGGTCGCGGTAGGTGTCGAGGCTGGTCGTCATGCGGCGGCGGGCTCGAAGCCGGCGTAGCCCTTGGTTTCCAGCACGCCGGCCAGCGACTTGTCGCCGGTCTCGACGATGCGGCCGCCGAGCAGGACGTGCACCACGTCCGGCACCAGGTAGTTGAGCAGGCGCTGATAGTGGGTGATGGCGACCACGGCGTGGCGGTCGTTGCGCAGCGCGTTGACGCCGTCGGCGACGACGCGCAGCGCGTCGATGTCGAGTCCCGAGTCGGTCTCGTCGAGGATGGCGAGCGTCGGCTCGAGCACCGC
>JBOHWA010001119.1:0-7028 GCA_050735855.1 Binatia bacterium | reverse complement strand
CCCTGCACGTGGGCCGCGCAGAGCGCGGCCGCGGCCGCCGTTGGTTGGCAGGACTTGGTGGTCGTCACCGTGCAGGCCCCGGACCAATTGTAGGTGTTGTCGGCATCGTGCACGTTGGTGAAGTTCGCGCCGCCGCCCAACTCGGTCTTCTTCTCCCACATCAACCCGCTGACCGTGTCGGTGATGGTCCCGTCGGCGTTGTCCGTGAAGCGGCCCACCGGGGCGTTGCCGCCGATGCTCTCCACCAGCCCGTCAGTGCAGTCCGCCGTCTGCTCCAGAATGTCCTGCACATCGCCGGTCACCGGGCATGTGCCTTCGGCCTTGGTCTCGACGCTGCCCCATTTCGCCCCGTACTTCGCGTCACACTTGCCATAGTCCGGCGCCTCGCCCTTCTTGATCGCCTTGGCCTCGGCGTTCATCCTGCAGAAGGCGTACTTGCCGGCCGTCTTCAGCTTGTCGGCCTTGCACTTCTCGGTCGGCGTGATGGCGAAGGCCGCCCCCGCCACCAGCAGCCCAGCCATGGCGGCGCCCGTAACCCCAATTGCTCGATTCATTCCCCTGTCCTCCCGGAACCTGATCGCGGCATTCGAGGCGCGATCCTCCCTCCAGGTTTATCGGGTCGGCAGCGAGAAACTCAATCGGAAAGGTAGCCCGCAGCCGTACTGACCTGGGCGCCGAGAATGAAGGCGAGAACGACGTCGTCAGGCCGAAACCGCCCTACTGGCAGTCGCAGTGGGCACGGCCGGCATTGGCGACGCCGACCATGGGCGGATCATTGGCCGGATCGGGCCAGGCGGGCAGCCGGCGTGCGCACTCCGCATCAGGCGGTGGGCGCGATCTTCCCTGCCCCGTCCGCCACGCCGTGTGCCGCTCGCCGGCTGGCCCAGCGCTCGCTCAGGCCCTGCATGACGACATAGAACACCGGCACGAACAGCACCGCCAGGAAGGTCGAGGTGATCATGCCGCCGAAGACGGCAGTGCCGAGCGCCTGGCGGCTGGCGGCGCCGGCGCCGCGCGCGACGACCAGTGGGTAGACGCCGAGGATGAAGGCGAACGAGGTCATCAGAATGGGCCGGAAGCGCAGCCGTGCCGCCTCGATGGCGGCCTCGGCGATGCCCAGCCCGCGGGCCCGCTGCTCGCGCGCGAACTCGACGATGAGGATGGCGTTCTTGCTCGCCAGGGCGATAAGCAGCACGACGCCGATCTGGGTGTAGACGTTGTTGTCCATGCCGCGCATGGCGACGGCGATGACCGTGCCGAGCAGCGCGAGGGGCACCACGAGGACGACGGCGGCGGGGCTGGTCCAGCTCTCGTAGAGCGCGGCCAGGACGAGAAACACCAACAATACCGCGAGGGCGAGGATCAGGTAGGCTTCCGAGCCGACGTTCCTCTCCTGGTACGAGATGCCGGTCCAGTCGAAGCCCATGCCGAGCGGCAGCTTGCTGTGCGCCATCTGCTCCATCAGCTCGAGCGCCTCGCCGGAGCTGTAGCCGGGGGCGGCCTCGCCGGTGATCGCGGCGGACGGATACAGATTGTAGCGCGGCACCACCTGCGGGCCGACGATCGACTGCACGTCGACCATGGTGCCGAGCGGTACCATCTCACCGGCGCCGTTGCGCACTTCGAGGCGCATGATGTCGGCCGGGGTCAGCCGAAAGTGGGGCTCGGCCTGGACGCGCACCTGATAGGTCCGATCGAAGCGGTTGAAGTCGTTGACGTAGGTCGAGCCGAGGTAGGCCTGCAGGGTCTCGAAGACGCTGGTCAGCGGGATGCCGAGCGACTTGACCTTCTCGCGGTCGACGTCGGCGAACAGTTGCGGCACGCCGGCGCGGAAGCTCGAGTTGATCTCCGCCAGCGTGCTCTGCGTCTTGCCGTCGTGCAGCATCTCCTCGAGCATGGTCTGCAGGGCCGGCAGGCCAAGCCCGGCGCGGTCCTCGAGCTGCATCTGGAAGCCACCGGCGACACCGAGGCCGCGGATCGAGGGCGGCGGGAACGCGAAACTGTCGGCCTCCTGCAGGGTGCGCAGCCGGGTGCGCACGGCCTCCAGGATGGCGTCCTGCTGCAGGCTGGCCTCGCGGCGCGCCTCCCACGGATCGAAGACGATGTAGAACGTCGCGGCGTTCGACGCCGTGGCGCCAGCGAGGATGGAGTTGCCACCGACCGTGTTCCACGCCGCGATGCCGGGAATGTCGCCGAGGATGGCGTTGACCTTGGCGACCACCTCGCGCGTGCGCGCCTGCGACGCCGCGTCGGGCAGCTGCACGCCGGCGATGATGTAGCCCTGATCCTCGACCGGCAGGAAGCCGGTGGGCAGCGCGGTGAAGCCGACGGCGGTGCCGGCGATCAGCAGCACGAAGGCGAGCATCATCGAGCGCGGCCGCCGCACCATCCAGGTGACCAGCCGCGCGTAGCCCTGCTCCACACGGGCGTAGCCGCGGTTGAAGGCGCGGAAGAAGGCGTTGCGCGGTCCGTGCTGCGGGCGCAGCCAGACGGCGCACTGCGCCGGTTTCAGGGTCAGGGCGTTGATGGCGCTGATGAATGCCGTCACGGCGATGGTCAGGGCGAACTGCCGGTACAGTTGCCCGGTGATGCCGCCGAGGAAGAGGCTGGGCAGAAACACGGCCATCAGCACCAGCGTGATGCCGATGACCGGACCGGTCACCTCGTCCATGGCGCGCGCCGCCGCCTCGCGCGGCGTCACCCCGCCGCGCTCCAGGTGATGGGCGGCGTTCTCGACGATGACGATGGCGTCGTCGACGACGATCCCGACGGCCAGCACCAGCCCGAACAGCGTCAGCAGGTTCACCGAGAAGCCAAACAGCGCCAGGCCCGCGAACGTCCCGATGATGGTCACCGGCACGGTGGTGGCCGGGATCAGCACCGCGCGCCAGTCCTGCAGGAAGAGCAGGATGACGATCAGCACCAGGACACCGGCCTCGATCAGGGTGATGTAGACCTCGCGCACCGCCTGGCGCACGAAGCGCGTGGTGTCGAACGGGATCTGGTAGGCGAGGCCCTCGGGGAACGAGGGCTGCAGCGTCTCCATGGCGGCGCGGACGCGGTCGGCGACGTCGAGCGCGTTGGCGCCGGGCAGCTGGAAGACCGCGATGCCGGCCGACGGGTTGCCGTTCTGCTGGAAGAAGATGTCGTAGACTTGGCCGCCGAGCTCGACGCGCGCCACGTCGCGCAGCCGCGTGGTGCGGATGCCGTCGCTCTTGACGATGATGTCCTCGAACTGCGCCACGTCGCTCAGCCGCCCGAGCGTATTGATGGTGAGCTGAAAATCCTGCGTCTCGGGCGCCGGCGGCTGGCCGAGCTGGCCGGCGGCGACCTGCACGTTCTGCTCGCGGATGGCGGCGACGACGTCCTGCGTGGTCAGGTTGCGCGCCTTCAGCTGCTGCGGATCGAGCCAGACGCGCATGCTGTACTGGCCGGCGCCGAAGACCGAGACGTCGCCGACGCCGTAGATGCGGCTGAGCTCGTCGCGGATGCGCAGCGTGGCGTAGTTGGAGAGATAGAGGCTGTCGTAGCGCCCGTCGGGCGACGACAGGGTGACGAACAGGATGATGTTGGTCGACTGCTTCTTGGTGTTGATGCCCTGGCGCTGGACCTCCTGCGGCAACAGCGGCTGGGCGATGGCGACGCGGTTCTGCACCAGCACCTGGGCGATGTCGAGGTTGGTGCCGACGTCGAAGGTGACCGTCAGGCGGTAGGAGCCATCGCTGGCGCTGACCGACGACATGTAGAGCATGTGCTCGACGCCGTTCACCTGCTGTTCGATTGGTGCGCCGACGGTATCGGCCACCACCTGCGCATTGGCGCCCGGATAGGTGGTCGTCACCTGCACGGTGGGCGGGGTGATGGTCGGATACTGCTCGACCGGCAGCGCCGACAACGACACCAGGCCGAAGACGATGGTGACGATGGCGATGACGTTGGCGAAGATCGGCCGGTCGATGAAGAAGCGTGAGATCATGCCGCCGGCTCCGGCCGCGCGGCGCGCGGCGTCGGATTGGTCACCTGGATCGGCTTCACTTCCGTGCCGGGGCGGGCGCGCTGCAGGCCGTTGATCACCACCCATTCCCCCGGCTGCACGCCGTGGGCGATGACGCGCATGCCATCGACGAGTGGCCCGACGGTGACGCGCCGGTGCTGGACGATGTTCTTCTCGTCGACCGAGAGCAGGTAGTGGCCGCTCTGGTCGTTGCCCAGCGCCTGGTCGGGCACCAGCAGGGACTTGCCGCGCTTGGAGGGCACGCGGACGCGCACGAAGAGCCCGGGGAGGATCACCTGCGACGCATTGTCGAAGATGGCGCGCACTTCCATCGTGCCGGTCGACGAATCGACGCGGTTGCTGGTGTAGTCGATGAAGCCCTGGTGCGGAAAGCCTTCCTCGGTGACCAGGCCGAGCTCGGCGCGCGGCTGCTGCTCGTCCGTCGCCGTGCCGCGCCGGCCGAGGAGGTCGGGGCAGTTGAGCAGGTCGCGCTCGCTGACCTCGAAGTACGCATAGATCGGATTCGAGCGCACGATCGAGGCGAGCAGCGTCGCCTGCCCGTTGCCGACCAGGTTGCCGGCGTCGACCAGGTTGCGATCGATGCGCCCGCTCATCGGCGCGTAGATGTGCGTGTAGGACAGGTCGAGCTGCGCGGCGGCGAGGTTGGCCTGCGCCTGCGACACCGCGGCGGTGGCCTCGTCGCGCGCCTGCGTCTTCTGCACCAGCTCAGTCTTGCTGCCGGCGTTGCGCTCGAAGATCTGCTGGGCGATGGCGAGCTGCTGCTGCGCGGCCTGGACCTGCGCCTGGGCGCGCGCCAGGTCGGCGTCGGCCTGCTGCACGCGCGCTTGGTAGAGCGTCGGCTCGATGACGAAGAGGAGGTCGCCCTCCTTCACTTCGCCGCCGGGCGCGAAGTGGATGCTCTGCAGATTCCCCTGCACGCGGGCGCGGATGTCGATCGCGGCGACGGCGACGGTGTGGCCGCTGAACTCGTTGTACGTGGTCACCTCACGCTCGACGGGATGCGCGACGGTGACGTCCGCCGGCGGCGGCGGCACATACTGGTTCTTGCCGCAGGCGGCGACCGACAGGAGCCCCAAGAGCCCCACAAGCCGGATCGGCGCCGGGTAGCGGGCGCCGGCTACCATTGTGGCCACCACCGTCGCCAGCGCAGAAAGCCGGGACCGGTGTCCGCGGCCGTGTCGGTCGCGGCGGCGTCGACGTTCTTCTCCTGCGTGTCGGTCTCGAGCATGTCGTTCCACCATGTGCGTGCTTCCATTTCTTCCTTGATCGATGCGGGCACGAAGTCATTGCCCTCGCGCAGCTCCCAGCCGCCGCCGAGGGCCTTGTACAGTGCCACGACGCTGGTGCCGACGCCGCTGCGGGTCTCGGTCAGGCGGCGGTCGGCGATGATCTTGGACTGCTGGGCGGTGAGCACGCGGGTGTAGTCGGCCGCGCCGCCGCGGTACTGGATGAGCGCCAACTCGACGGCGCGGTTGGCCGCGGCGACGCTGCGCACCAGGTGGGCGACGCCATCGAGGCCGCGCAGATAGCCGATGACCGCGTCCTCGACATCGCGCTGGGCGCCCAGCACGGTGTCCGAATAGACCGCCACCAGTGCCTGGAACGTCGCGTCCTGGGCCCGCACGTTGTTGATCAACCGCCCGTAGTTGAAGATCGGCCAGTCGAACTGCGGCCCGCCGATGCCCTGAAAGGAGTGGCCGGCGAACAGCATGGCCGCCTGCTCGGCGTTCAGACCGACGGAACCGGCCAGCGTGAAGCGGGGAAACAGATCCGCCTTGGCGACGCCGATGCGCGCGCTCTGGGCGGCGAGCTGGCGCTCGGCGAGGCGCACGTCGGGGCGGCGGCGCAGCAGCTCGGAGGGAATGCCGACCGCGACGCTCGGCGGCGGCGCCGGGATGCCGGCCGAGCGCGACAGGATGTCGGTCAGGTCGCTGGGCGGCAGGCCGAGCAGGACGCTCAACGAGTTGAGCGACTGGCGCAGGCGGATCTCCAGGGCCGGGATGTCGGCTTCGGTGTCCTCCAGCAGCGTGGTCGCCTGCTGGACGTCGAGGTCGGAGGTGCCGCCGGCCTCGTAGCGCACGGTGGCGATGTTGAGGCCGTCGCGCTGCAGATGGACGTTCTCACGCGCCAGGACCAGCAGTTCCTCGATGGCGCGGATCTGCACGTAGGTGGCAGCGACCTCGCCGACCAGGCTGACCAGCACATCGTCGTAGGCGGCCACCGCGGCGAGCAGGTCGGCGTCCGAGGCTTCGATGTTGCGCCGGAAGCGGCCCCAGAAGTCGAGCTCCCAGGCGGCGTCGAAGCCGACCTGGTAGGTGCTGAAGTCGCGGTCGCCGGGCACCGACGCGAACGGCTGGTTGAGGCTCGAGCGCGTGCGCGTGTAGCCGCCGCTCAGGGCCTGCTGCTGCGGAAAGAGCAGCCCGATGGCGATGCCGCGCCGCGCCTGCGCTTCGATGACGCGCAGACCGGCGGCCTGCAGGCTGAGATTCTGGTGGTAGGCGGCCTCGACCAGGGCATCGAGGGCCGGGTCGTTGAAGACCTTCCACCAGCCCTGCGGGCCGGCGAGGTCGGTCTGCACCCGGTCGGGGTCGGTGACCAGCCAGCGCTCGGCCACCGGGGCCGCCGGCGGACGGTAGTCTGGACCCACCATGCAGCCGCCGAGGCACAGCGCGAGGACGATGAGGGCGCTCTGCAGGCGCAGTCGAACAGGAGCCACGAACGGCACTGAGAGCCAGCCTACGCCTCTCAGTGGGGCCACACTAGCTAGGGGCCCTAACGGCCGAGGTCATTTTGCCGGGCGCGACCGGCGTGGTACGGGACCGGCTGGTCCGAACGGCGCCACGGGCGAAGGAGGGACGCGGGGATGCTCTATCTGATCGTCAACTGGTTCTTGAGCGCACTCAGCCTGATGATCGTTGCGCACCTGATCGCCGGGTTCCGCATCGAGAGCTTCGCCACGGCGTTGATCGCCGCGGTGGTCATCGGGCTTGTCAACGCGACGCTCGGCATCCTG
>JBOHWA010001118.1:0-2198 GCA_050735855.1 Binatia bacterium | reverse complement strand
CTCCAATTGGCACCCCGCCCGCCGTCCCCCCGGCGCCAGGTCAGGAATCGCCGAATGCCTCGGTGAAGGCGGCGCGCAGCAGCGGTTCGGCGCGCGGCGCCAGCGCCGCTTCCAGCTGGGCGCGCAGGCGCGGGTCGTGGCGATAGATGCCGAGGGCGCGGATCGCCTCGCGGGCGTGCACCGGCGGCGACTCGGCGACGTGCGTCAGGAGGTAGGCGAGGGCGTCGTCGTGCTTGAGCATGGCGATGGCAAGCAGCGCGCTGCGGCGCAGCGCCGGATCGAAGCTGCGCTCCCACCACTCGGTGAGGATCGGCAGCGCTGTGCGCAGGCGCGAGCCGCCGAGCGCCAGCGCCGCCACCTCGGCGATCTCCGCCTCCGGGCGCTCGAGGAAGCGGGCGACGAACGGCAGCGTACCGCGCGGCGCGATGGCGAGCAGCGCGAGCAGGCACTCACCGAGCACCGACGGATCCACATCGCCGCTGAGCGCCTTGAGGCGCAGCAGCGGCACCGCCGCCGGGTTCTCGCTGTAGGCGAGCGCCTGCGCGGCAAGCCGGCGCGCCGGGGCCTCGGCATCGGCGAGCAGATCGGCGAGCTCGTCGAGGTAGTCGGGATAGTGCACCCGCACCAGGGCGAGGCCGCAGGTGCCGCGCAGGCCGGTGGCGGTATCCGCCCTGCCGCCCCACACCGGCTCGAGCTGCACGTGGCGGATGCCCTGTAGATAGAGATCGATCTCCGCGGCGTTCAGGCGGTAGAGCGCGTCGGCGATGGCGGCTTTGGCGGCGCAGCCCGGGTCGCTCTTCACCGGCTGCTGCAGAAACCGCGCGAAGGCGGCGACGAGCTCCGGGGCGAGCACGTGCAACTCGGCCTCGCCGACGATCTGCGCCGCCGCCGCGGCCGCATGCGACGACTTGCCGGCCAGCACACGGCGCAGCAGCGCCATGGATTCGGCGCTGCCAGGATCGCGCCGCGCACGGGCGAGTTGCTGGAGCTGTTCATCGAGTTGCCTGCCGCGCGCCATGCGCCAGGCCATAGCGCAGCGACCGGAGCAATTGGAGGGCGCCGGGCCCTCGGCGCCGGGGTGGGGCGGGGTGCGCGTCGCACGCACGGCGCCGAGGGACCGGCGCCCTCCAGGTCTTCACCCGGTGGACTGCAATCAGGCCGTGCCGGCGCGCAAGCGGGCCGTGGCGTCGTCGAGGGTGCCGAGGGCGTTGTCGCCGGTGCGGCCGAGGAGGACGTCGAGCGGATCGCGCAGGTTGTCGACGTAGCCCAGCGCATAGGCGCCGCGCGCGTAGCCCATCAGGCGCAGCAACGGTTCGGGGAAGGTGCGCGCCTGCTCGGCGGGGACGGCGAGGTACTGGTTCTCCTCCTGGCGCAGCCAGCTGACGGCGTAGGTCAGGTTGAGGCCGTAGCGCACCGCGTCGCTGCGGTTGGCCCCGGCACCGTGGTAGAGCGCGCCGGTGTAGAACAGCACCGAGCCCTGCGCCATCTCGGCCGCCTGCGTCTGCTCGTGGGTGAACTCCAGGCGGTCTGCGCGCCGGTGGCTGCCGGGCACCAGGCGCGTCGCGCCATTGGCCTCGATGAACGGCGTCATCGCCCAGATGGTGTTGCACTGCACCTCGTAGCCGTCGGGGAACGGGAAGAAGTCGAAGGCCCACTGATCGCGATGGATCATCTGACCCGGCTCGCCGGGTCCGACGCCGATCGCCTGCGTCAGGTGCAGCTGGTAGCTGGTGGCGTGCTTGAGCAGGGTCTGCACCGCGTCGAGCACCAGCGGGTGGGTGACCAGCTCGCGACAGGTCGCCGAGCGCGCCAGCAACCCGCCGGTGCGCCGCGTCCGCCGGCCGGAGAACTCGTCGTGGCCCGGCGCGGTCGCCTGCAGCCACGGATCGAGCTCGGCGCGGGCGCGGTCCATCACGGCGGGCTCGACCAGATGTTCGACGATGGCGCAGCCATCGCGCGCCAGAGCGGCGGCGACGTCCGCACCGCTGGCGGTGCGCGGCAGGCGGGCGATCTCCATGCGCGAGCGGTAGCGCAGGGGGGGGCGGGCGTCAACGGATTCTGGGTGTCGGGGGAGACGGATCCAGTCGAGCTTGATCAAAATCTGGAGCGCGCCGACACCAAACGGAACGACGTGCCCCTGGAGGGCGCCGGTCCCTCGGCGCCGTGCTCGCGACGACCACGCCGCCCAACCCCCGGCG
>JBOHWA010001117.1:0-9567 GCA_050735855.1 Binatia bacterium | reverse complement strand
GGCCGTGGCCCATCGCGGCGATGCGATCGGCCCAGGCGAGCACGGCGGGGAACTCGTCGAACAGCGCCCCGGCGCCCGGCACGTTGCGCAGAAACCAGACCGGGTGGTACGCCGCCGCGTCGGCCAGGCTGAAGTCGGGCCCGAGCAGGAACGGCCGGCCGTCGGCGAGCTGCGCGGCGAGCAGCGCGCCGCTGGCGCGGCAGTGCTCGCGCGCCATCGGCGCCTGGCGCGGCACGTCGGCGAAGTTGGTGCGACCGCCGGTGAGCTTGTTGCGGTCCTCGATGAACGCCGCCGGGATGTGGTCGCCGACCAGGGCGAACAGCACCGGCACCGAGGCCCAGAAGAAGACCCGGTCGGCCCACAGATTGAACGCGTGGCAGAGGCCCTCGGAACCGCCCGGGTACAGGGTCGGCGCCGGCTGGTGCGCCTCGATGACGCGCGCGATCAGCTGGCTGTCGCAGTATACGTCGGCGCCGATCTGCAGCACCGGAATGCGCCGGTAGGCGCCGGTCAGCGGGATCAGATCGGGCTTCGGCATGATCGTCGGCTGCTCGACGGCGCGCCACGCCACGCCCTTGTGGGCGAGCAGCTTCTTCACCTTCTCCGAGAACGGGGAGGTGTCGTAGTGGTGCAGGATCAGCTCGGCCATCGGTGCCTCCTACGGTGCTGTTCTATCCTTAGATGTGACAGAAAAAGACCAACGCGAAGGCGCGAAGGCGCGAAGGCCAGAGGAGCGCAGCTGTGGAGCGAGCGTTGCCCGAACCACATCGCTGATGCGGATTGGGGAAGAGCCGGCCGGGTGCAGACTCCTCGGTAACACTTCGCGTCTTCGCGTCTTCGCGTTGAAGTCTTTTGTCTCATCAAGGCTAAGTACGATGGTCCGGACGACCACGGATTGCACGGAGGTCCGGATCGCGCGGATCTCTGCATTGGTCTTGAGCCCGCTTTGACCTCACGGCCACGCCTGGGCCGGTCGCAAGCGAAGAGGACAGCGAACAAACGAGCCCTGCGGGCGGTCGCTCAGCCGCCTGTCCGCGGAATCCGTTCAAGCCGCTCAATCCGTGGTCTCTTTCCGTCGCGACCGACGGCTCACGCGAACACAGCGAAGATCTCGCGCAGCGCCTCCATCTGGCCGCCGCGGGTCGAGGAGGGCACCAGGATCGGCGTGCTGACGCCGGCGGCGCGCCACGCCTCGACGCCGTCGCGGATGCGGCTCGGCGGGCCGAACAGCGTGCAGTCGTTCAGCCAGCGGTCGCTCATCAGGCCGAGCAGGCGGTCGGTCTGCTTGGCGGCGATCGCCTGCTGGATGGCGTGCATCTCGTCGGCGTACCCGGCTTCGATCCAGTACTGCTGGTAGTTGGGCAGCTGGACGTACCCGCGCAGCGTGCGGCGCATCACCGCCGCGCCCTCGGCGCGGTCGTCGCAGACGCAGGTCGGGATCATGTTGCCGACGAAGAACTCCGACGCCGCAAGCCGCGCCTGGATCGGGTGCAGCGACGCCGGCATGTGCGAGCGCGCCGCGTTGGCCCACACCGCGCCGTCGGCCAGCTCGCCGGCCAATCCCACCATGCGGTGGCGCAGGGTGGCCAAGACCAGCGGCGGCAGCTCGCCGGTGCGCTCGGCCCCCTTGCGCAGGTCGCTGACGAAACGCCGCATGTCGGCCAACGGCCGGCCGGTGGCGACCCCGAGCCAGGCGTTGGTCGGCGCATGGCTGACGCCGACGCCGAAGCGAAAACGCCCGCCGCTGACCTCATGGATGAAGGCTGCCGTCTGGGCGAAATCGTAGGCGTGGCGGGTGTAGATGTTGGCGATGCTGGTGCCGAAGCGCAGGGTGGTGGTGGCCAGCGCCAGCGCCTCGCACAGCGCCAGGGCGTCTCCGAAGCTCGGGCAGTACAGGCCGTCGAAGCCGCGCCGCTCGATCTCCGCCGCCAGCTCGATGGTGGCGCGGCGGCGGCCGGGGACCGCGGCGAAGCTGAGAGCCGGCAGACGCATGCGGCCGAGGTAGCAGGTCGCCCGACGGCTGCAAAGCGCTACGGTGGCGGACGCGCCGTGCGGCATATATCGTCGAGCGAGCGGTGCGTCGCCGCGTCCTGCTGCCCATGGCGTCCAATCAGCCAGCTCCCACCCCCATCCCCGTTCCTGCCACGCCGCGCGCGTGGCCCGTCGGCCTCGGTGCCGCCCTGGCCTTTGGGCTCACGTTGCTGGTGACGCTGGCCACCACCGCGCTCTCCTATTGGAACCTGCAGGCGATCCGCCGCGACGAACACCAGGTGCGCCACACGCACGATGTCCTGGCCGAGATCCAGGCGGTCTTCTCGACCCTGCAGGACACCGAGACCGGCCAGCGCGGCTACCTGATCACCGGCGACGGCACCTACCTCGGGCCCTACATCGCCGGCGTCAACCGCATCGGCGAGCAGCGCGCGCGGCTGCGCGCGCTGACCCGCGACGACGCGGCGCAAGCGCCGCGCGTGGCGGCGCTGGAGGCGCGGATCGACGCCAAGCTGGACGAGCTGCAGCGGGTCATCGACGCGCGGCGCGAGAAGGGCGTCGAATTCGCCCAATTGGCCGTGCGCGGCGGCGAAGGCAAGCGCATCATGGAAGGCCTTCGCGAGACCATCGCCGAGCTCGAGCAGCACGAGAACGCGGAGCGCGTGGCGCGCATGCGGGAGGCCGACAGCGCGCTGCGCAGCGCGCGCGCGGCGGCCCTCACCGCCGGGCTGCTCGGCGTCGGCGTGATCGGCTTCGCCTTCCTCATCATCCGCCGCGAGATGATCGAACGGCAGCGCGCCCACGAGGCGCTGCGCGGCGAGCGCGAACGGCTCCAGGTGACGCTGCGCAGCATCGGCGACGCGGTGATCACCACCGACGCCGAGGGCCGCGTCACCTTCCTCAACCCGGTGGCGGAGGAGCTCACCGGGTGGACCAACGTCGCCGCCGCCGCACAGCCGCTGGCGACGGTGTTCCCGATCGTCAACGAGCGCTCGCGCGCGCCGGTCGACAACCCCGCCCTCGAGGCCCTGAAGACCGGGTGCATCGTCGGTCTGGCGAACCACACGGTGCTCATCGCCCGCGACGGCACCGAGGTGCCGATCGACGATCGCGCCGCGCCGATCCGCGATGCGCAGGACCGCATCACCGGCGCCGTGCTGGTGTTTCGCGACATCGGCGAGAAGCGCCGGAGCCAACAGCGCATCGAGCGCGAGCTGCGATTTCTGGCCGACGCGAGCGAGGCGCTGATCGGCTCGATCGACTACGAGGCGACGCTCAGCCAGCTCACCCGCGCCGCGGTGCCGATGCTGGGCGATTTCTGCTTTCTCGACGTCCTGCGCGACGACGGCACGATCGACCGCGTGAGCTGGGCGCACGACACGGCCGCCAAGCAGGCCCTGTTCGACGCGCGCTTCGGCCCCGGCCAGCCGCGCGCCGCGATCTGCGGGCCGATCGCGGCGGTGTTGCGCGGCGGCGGGGCGGCGCTCGAGCCGGCGGTCGACGACGACTGGCTGGCCGGCGACGACGCCACCCCCGACCTGCTCCAGTTCGTCCGCAGCGTCGGCTGCCGCTCGTTCGTCAGCGTCCCGATCGTCGTGCGCGGCCGCATCCACGGCGCCCTGAGCTTCTGCTACGGGCCCGAATCCGGCCTGGCGCACGACGCCGGTCAACTGGCGCTCGCCGAGGAGCTGGCGCGCCGCGCCGCCGCTGCGATCGAGACGACGCACCTGTACGAAGCGCTGCGCGAGAGCGACCGGCGCAAGGACCACTTCCTCGCCACCCTGGCGCACGAGCTGCGCAACCCGCTGGCGCCGATCAGCAATGCGCTGCAACTGTGGCCGCGGGTCGAGCACGACCCGGCGCGCATGGAGCAGCTGCGCGGCATCATGGAGCGCCAGCTGCGCCAGATGACGCGCTTGATCGACGACCTGCTCGACCTGTCGCGCATCAGCCGCGGCAAGATCCAGTTGCGCCGCCAGCCGGTCGCCATCGCCACGATGATCGACGGCGCCGTCGAAGCCATGCGCCCGTTCATCGAGGCCTGCCGGCACGAGCTGATCGTGCAGCTGCCGGCCGACCCGGTCTACGTCGAGGTCGACGTCGCCCGGCTCGTGCAGGTGCTCGGCAACCTGCTGCACAACGCCGCCAAGTACACCGGCCGCAACGGCCATCTCACCATCAGCGCCGCACACGTCGCCGACCAGGCGGTGATCGAAGTGCGCGACGACGGTCCCGGCATCCCGCCCACCATGCTGGCGCAGATCTTCGACATGTTCACCCAGGTCGACGCCACCCTCGAGCGCGCCCACGGCGGCCTCGGCATCGGCCTGACGCTGGTCAAGACGATCGTCGAGCTGCACGGTGGTCACGTCGAGGCGCGCAGCGACGGGCAGGGCCGCGGCAGCGCGTTCATCGTCCACCTGCCGGCGCTCGCCGCCGCGCCGCAGGTCGGCGCGCGAACGGCCCCCGCCGGCGCCGAACGCGGCCGCCATCGCATTCTGGTGGTCGACGACGTCCAGGCGTCGGCCGCCACCCTGGCGCTGATGCTCGAGCCGGTCGCGCGCGCGGTGTTCGTCGCCTTCGACGGCCCGTCGGCGATCGAAGTGGCCCGCAGCCAACGGCCCGACGTCGTCTTCCTCGACATCGCCATGCCCGGCATGAACGGCTACGAAGTCGCCGCCCGCCTGCGCCAGGAGCCGATGCTCAACGGCCTGACGCTGGTCGCCCTGACCGGCTACGGCCAGGAGGAAGACCGCCGCCGCGCCACCGCCGCCGGCTTCGATCACCTCATGGTCAAACCCGCCAGCATGGAAGAGCTCGAAGGCCTGCTGGCCACGATCGCGTCGGCCCCGAGCGCGTAAGCGCCACCCACCTCCCGCGCTCGACATTCCTGCTCTGGTAGCGCGGGCCTCCGTGCCCGTCTGGACTCCGTCCGCGGAGGCCAGGGCGCGCATTGCAGACCCCGCGCAGGCTGGCGCGCCAAGCGCGCCAGACGGGCACGGAGGCCCGCGCTACCAAGGCTTGAACGCCGGGTCCGATCATGGGAGAAGAGAAGGCGAAAACGCCATGTCTTCCCCCGATCTCGACGGGCGCGGCACGCGCCTCAACCCGGCCAATCGCTTCGAGCGCATCCATCTCGAGCCGGAGCCCGATGACGACCCGGAGGCGCCGGCGGACCGCCCGCCGACCGAGCTGTTCCGCGACTCCAGCCGCCGCGTGCTGGCCGCCAACGACAGCCCCGATATCGGGTTCGGCTTCAGCCTCAACCCGTACCGCGGGTGCGAGCACGGCTGCGTCTACTGCTACGCCCGGCCGTCGCACGAATATCTGAGCTTCAGCGCCGGGCTCGACTTCGAGCGCAAGCTGATGGTCAAGCAGGATGCGCCGGCGCTGCTGCGCCAGGCGTTGGCGGCGCCGAGCTGGCGGCCGCAGGTGGTCGCGCTGTCGGGCAACACCGATTGCTATCAGCCGGTGGAGCGCCGCTTGCGGCTGACGCGCGGCTGCCTGGAGGTCTTCGCCGAGTGCCGCAACCCGGTCGGGGTGATCACCAAGTCCGCCCTGGTCACGCGCGACATCGATCTCCTCGCCCGCCTGGCCGCGCACCGTGCGGCGCACGTGTTCCTGTCGGTCACCACCCTCGATGCCGAATTGGCGCGCCGCATGGAGCCGCGCGCCGCCAGCCCCGAGCGCCGCCTGCAGGCGGTGGCGGCGCTGGCGGCCGCCGGCGTCCCGGTCGGCGTCATGGCCGCGCCGATCATCCCGGGGCTGAACGATCACGAGATCCCCGCCATCCTCGAGCGCGCGGCGGCGGCCGGGGCGCGCAGCGCCAACTGGACGCTGTTGCGGCTCGCCACCCCGCTCGACCAGCTGTTCGCCGACTGGCTCGAGCGCCACTACCCCGACCGCGCCACACGCGTCCTCGGCCGCATCCGCGAATGCCGCGACGGGCGCATGAACGACAGCCGCTTCGGCGTCCGCATGCGCGGTCAGGGCCAATACGCCACCCACCTGCGCGACCTTTTCGCCCTCGCCGCCCGGCGCTGCGGTCTCGACCGGCCGCTGCCGGTGCTGAGCGTCGCCGCCTTCCGGCGCCCGGCCAGGGACGCCGCGCAGCTCGCCCTGCCGCTCGGCTGAGCGGCGGGGCGAATCGGCTTGGAAAACAGCGCGGCGGCTGCCAGGGTTCAAGGATATCGGCTTGCCTGCGAGGTGGTTCATGAAGCGATCGCTCTTGTGCGTCCTGTTCGCGGCGCTCGTCCTCACAGGCTGCGGCAGTAGCGGCGGCGGCGACGACGGAGGCGGCAGCGCCTCGACCCTCTACGTGCGCGCCGGGGCCGGGAGCGACAGCAACAACGGCGCGTCGCCCGACAAGGCGATGCGCACGATCAGCGCGGCGCTGGCGCGGCTGGACGGCCCGGGCACGGTGATCGTCGGCCCGGGCAGCTACCGGGAGAGCGTCGTCAACCCGGCCAGCGGCACGACCGCGCGGCCGCTCGAGCTGCGCGCCGACCCGACCGGGGCGATGACCGGGGACGTCCCGTCTGAGGTGCAGATCGACGCCAGCGATTCGCGCGACACGCTGGGCAACGGCCTGCCCGCCATCCGCCTCTCGCGCGCCGCGCACGTCATCGTCGACGGCTTCGTCCTGGTGCGCGGCAACGGCTCCGGCGTGCAGGTGCGCAGCCTGTCGCAGGACATCACCATCCGCAACTGCCAGATCAGCGACACGTCCGGTGACGGCATCCTGTTGCAGGACTCGTCGCAGATCACGCTGTTCAACAACCTGGTCTACGACAACAGCAGCCGCGGCCTGGTCATCGCCGGCACCGCGCGCACCACCGCGATCAACAATACCATCGTGCGCAACCGCGGCACCGGTATCGACGTGCGCGTGCGCGACATGACGGAGTCGACCGAGACGTTCCTGCGCAACAACATCGTGCAGAACAACAGCGGCGACAACCTCGAGGTGACCAGCGGCCTCGACACCTACGACGGCGGGTTCAACATCGTCTTCCCCGATACCTACGTGCCGGACACCGCCCGGCGCGCCACCGACGTCACCCTCGACGCGGCCTTCGTCGACGCGACCAACGACAACTTCCGCCTGTCGGACGCCGCCGCCGGCGAGCCGCTGACCAGTCCGGGCGTCGACGGCGCCGTCGAGCAGAACCCCGACGGCGGCGGCCCGTCGGTCGACTTCGCCGCACTGCGCGAGCTCTCCACCGCGTCCGACCGGCAGCCCGACACCGGGGCGCTGGACATCGGCTATCACTACGTCCCGGACGCCGAGATCCCGCCACCGCGCGACCCGGTGCTCTACGTGCGGGCGGTGGCCGGCGACGATCGCAACGACGGCACCTCGCCCGACCAGGCCTTCCGCACCCTCGCCGGCGCCGCGGCGCGCGTCGCCGACGGCGACACCGTGATCGTCGGCCCCGGCGTCTACCCCGGCCGGCTGCTCGACCCGCGCGGCGGCACCCCCGACCGTCCGGTGACCTACCTCGCCGATCCGTCGGGCCAGCAGACCGGCGACGTGCGCGGCCCGGTGGTGCTCGACAACGAAGGGGCGAGCGGCGCGGTGGTCCGCATCACCGGCGCCCGCTTCCTGCGCATCGACGGCTTCGTCGTCACCGGGGCCAAGACCGCCGGCATCCAGGTGCGCGGCGAGTCGAGCGACATCGTGATCCAGCATTGCCAGATCACCGACACGGCGGGGGACGGGCTGTTGGTGCAGGACTCGACCCACGTCCTGCTGTTCAACAACCTCGTCCACGACAACACCGGGCGCGGCATCGTCGTCGCCGGCGCGCCGCGCATCTCGCTGATCAACAACACCATCGCGCGCAACGGCGGGCGCGGCGTCTTCATCGGCAGCCGCGACGTCAACGGCGCGCTGGTGCCGTCGACCGACGCCTTCCTGCGCAACAACATCATCCAGGACAACGGCGGCACGAACCTGCAGGTGTCGATCAACGAGCCGAGCTCGCGGCCGGGCTACGACGCCGCCTTCAACCTGGTGTTCCCCAACGCCTACTCGCCGAGCGATCTGGCGTCCGACACCGATCTGAACGTCGACGCCCGGTTCGAGAAGCCCGTGGTCGGCGACTTCCACCTCAACCAGCCGCGCAACCGGCCGAACGAGGCGGTCGACGCCGGCGTCGAGGACAGCCCGCCGGAGGGCCCGGCGGCCGACTTCGGCGCGCTGCACGAGCGCTCGACGGCGCCGAACGACAGCCCCGACGAGGGCACGATCGATCTCGGCTTCCACTACCCGCGCTGAGGGGACTACGCGGCGCGGTAGAAGATCTGGCCGTCCTCGCGCTCGTCGCTGGTGACGTCGCCGGCGTGGCGCAGATACTCCAGGTGCGCCAGCGTCTCGAAGGTGGCGGGGAACTGGTAGGAGAGCGGGCTGTCGCTGTCGAAGCTGAAGGCGCGCCGCGCCGTGTCGTACGCGGTGTGCGGCGCGCGCCGCACGATGTCGACGATGTCGGCCAGCCGCGCGCGGTGGTGCTGGATGATCTGGTTGGCGCGATGGCGGTGGTCGGGGAAGACGCCGCCGTGCGCCGGCAGGACCAGCTCCACGTCGAACGCCTGCACCTTGAGCTGCGAGGCGAGGAAGTCGGCGAGCGGGTTGCCGGTCGAGCCCGGCTGGAAGCCGACGTGCGGCGTGATCTTCGGCAGCAGGTGGTCGCCGACGATCATCGCCCGCTCCTGCGGCAGATAGATCACGCAGTGGCCGGGCGCGTGCCCCGGCGTCCAGATCACCTGCAGGCGCCGCTCGCCGACCATGATCACGTCGCCGTCGTCGATGTGCGCGTCGGGTGCGACGGTGTCGTACAGGCCGCCCCAGATGTCGCGCGGCCGCGGCACGTTGGCGAAGCGCTGCAGCGGGATGCCGTGGGCGAGGAAGAAGCGCACCGCCTCGGCCGGCCGATCGCTGGGCAGGAAGTTGCGCGAGCGCTCGACCTCGGCGCGGTGCATGTAGAGCGTCGCGCCGGTCAGCGCCTTGTGCGCCCTGGAGGCGCCGAAGTGGTCGGGGTGATGGTGCGTGCAGATGATGGTGCGCAGGCGCTCAGGCGGGCAACCGGCGAACGCGAGCGCCTCGCGAAAGGCGGCCAGGCTGTCGGCGCTGCTCATGCCGGTGTCGATCAGCGCCCACTCGTCGCCGCCGCGCACGAGATAGACGTTGACGATGGTCGGCTTCATCGGCAGCGGCAGGTGCAACAGGAAGATGCCGGGCAGCACCTCGCGTACTTTGGCGTCCATACAGGGAGTTCCGGCGCGCCTATTCGTGCAGCCGATCCTGAATGAGGAAGGTGACCTTCACCTTGACGTGCCAGCTCGCGACGGCGCCCTGCTCGACGCTGCCGCTGACCCCCAACACCTCGATGCGCCGGATGCCCTCGATGGTCACCGCGGCGCGCGACACCGCCAGGTTGACGGCATCCTCGATGCTGTTCGCCGAGGTCCCGGTCAACTCGATGCTCTTCTCCACCATTGTGTCGCCCTCCAAATGGATCCCGGTGCCTCAGGTTGGGAAACTGGAGGGCGCCGGTCCCTCGGCGCCGGGGGTGG
>JBOHWA010001116.1:0-3231 GCA_050735855.1 Binatia bacterium | reverse complement strand
GTCAACGACTGCTGTGCCTGTCTCGACACTCCCGCCGCCACCACCCAGCAGACCGCCGATCCGATCGCGGCAGTGTTCTGCGCGCAAGCCGTCGGCACTCCGCAGTTCGACGCGATCACCGCCCGTTGCGAGGCCCTTCCCGGCGGCTATCTGGTCTGTGTGCCGAAGAGCGCCGGGCTCGGTCAGAGCTGCCAGGAGATCCTGCTGGTGAATGAGAGCATCGCCTGCCCGTCCGACGCCGGGGTGCCGGCCCTGGGGCATCCGGCGCTGGCCAGCCTCGCCGCCCTGCTCGCCGGCGGTGCGATGATCGGGCTGCGCCGCCGCGCCCGCCGTCCGGCGTGACGGCGGCGCCGCGCGCGACATCTCTCGCGCCTTATGTCTGAGGAGCCAGTCGACGTTCTGATCGTCGGTGCCGGGGCGTCGGCGGCGGCGTTCGCCTGGCGCCTGGCCGACACGCGCATGAACATCCTCTGCCTCGAGCAGGGCGGCTGGATGGATCCGTCGGCGTATCCCGGCATGCGCGAGGATTGGGAGTCGCAGCAACTCGGCCCCTACTCGTTCAGCCCCAACGTGCGTGGCCGGCGCGAGGACTATCCGGTCAACGACAGCGGCTCGCCGATCGCCGCCTCGATGTTCAGCGCCGTCGGCGGCAGCACGATCCTCTACGCGGCGCACTTTCCGCGCATGCACCCGTCGGACTTCCGCGTCCGCACGCTCGACGGCGTCGCCGACGACTGGCCGATCGACTACCAGCGGCTGGCGCCGTACTACGACATCAACGCCCACATGATGGGCGTCTCCGGCCTGGCCGGCGATCCCGCCTATCCGCCCAAGCAGGTGCCGCTGCCGCCGGTCGCGCTCGGCAAGCTGGGCGAGACGCTGGCGAAGGGATTCAACCGCCTCGGCTGGCACTGGTGGCCGTCCGACAGCGCCATCACCACCGCCGAGCACGAAGGCCGCGCCCCATGCATCAACGCCGGCACCTGCCTGCTCGGCTGTCCGCAGGGCGCCAAGGCGAGCACCGACATCACCTACTGGCCGGCCGCGCTGCGCCAGGGGGTGCGCCTGCAGACGCACTGCCGGGTGCGCGAGGTCACGCTCGGCGACGACGGCATGGCCGACGGCGTCATCTACTACGACGCGACCGGGGCCGAGCGGCGGCAGAAGGCGCATGTCGTGGTCATCGCGTGCAACGGCATCGGCACGCCGCGCCTGCTGCTCAACTCGCGCTCGGCACGCTTTCCCGATGGGCTGGCGAACCGCAGCGGCCTGGTCGGGCGCAATCTGATGTTCCATCCGTACGCCATGGTGACCGGCATCTTCGAGCAGCCGCTCGAAGGGTACAAAGGCCCGACCGGCTGCTGCATCATGAGCCAGGAGTTCTACGAGACCGACCCGGCGCGCGACTTCGTGCGCGGCTACTCGTTCGAGATCCTGCGCGGCTTCGGGCCGGTGTCCGCCGCGCTGTGGGGCATGTCGACCGGCCGTGTCCTGACCGGCGCCGATCACCACAGCGGCTACGCCGAGCTCTTCGACCGCACCGCGGGCATGGTGGCGATCTGTGAGGACCTGCCCGATCCCGAGAACCGCGTGACGCTCGATCCGGACCTGACCGACGCCGACGGCATCCCAGCGCCGAAGATCACCTACCGCCTGAGCGACAACAGCAACGCCATGCTGGCCCACTGCGTCGCCCGCGGCGACGAGGTGTTGCGCGCCGCCGGGGCGCGCGACACCGTCGCGGCGGCGCCGCTGCCGTTCGCCGGCTGGCACCTGATGGGCACGGCGCGCATGGGCATCGATCCCGCTACCTCGGTGGTCAACGAGTGGGGCCGCTGCCACGACGTGCGCAACCTGTTCGTCATCGATGGCAGCGTCTTCGTCACCGCCGGCGCCGTCAACCCGACCAACACGATCCAGGCGTTCGCGCTGCACAGCGCCGACACGATCAAGCGGAACCTGGCGACGCTCTTCGACTGAGCATGAGCGCAGACACCACCTTCTCGGCTGACCAGGCGCGCGTGCTCGACCGCGCCCTCGACGAGATCATCCCCGCCAGCCCCGACGGACGCATGCCCGGCGCCGGCGAGCTCGATCTGGCCGGCGCGATCGCCCGGGCGCTGGCGCCGACACCGGAGCTGTTGCAGATGATCGTGCGCGGCGTCGCGGCGCTCGAGGACCTCGCCGCCAGCCGCCACGCGCAGCGCTTCGCGGCGCTCGCCCCACCCGAGCAGACGGCTCTGCTGCGCGTCCTGGAGTCGAGCGAGCACTCCTTCCCGCCGATCCTGATGCTCTACACCTACGCGGCGTACTACCAGCACCCGCGCATCGTCGAAGGGTTCGGGCTCGAAGCGCGCGCCCCGCACCCGCGCGGCTACGAGATGGCGCCGAACGATCTCAGCTTGCTCGACCCGGTGCGGCGGCGAGGCAAGATGTACCGGGAGTGTTGAGGCAGGACGAAGGACAGATCAGGATCGACCCTAGCCCTAGCCCTTGCCCTAGCCCTTGCCCTGTATGAGATGGTTCCGACTCCAAAGCCTGGAGTCGGATTGATCTGATCAGGGCAAGGGCTAGGGCAAGGGCTCGGGCTAGGTGTCGAACCGGATCCATTGCTTCCTCGTCCACCCACCTCGGTTGTCCCTCGGGCGGCGATCCAGTATGCGCCGCGCATGCGTGAGTGGTGGCGCAGCGCGGTCTTCTACGAGATCTACGTCCGCAGCTTTCAGGACAGCGACGGCGACGGTGTCGGCGATCTGAACGGGATCGCGCAGCGGCTCGACTATCTGAACGACGGCACGCCGCGCTCGCTCGGCGTCGACGCGCTCTGGCTGACGCCGATCAACCCCTCACCGATGCACGATTTCGGCTACGACGTCAGCGACTACACCGCGGTCGACCCGCTCTTCGGCTCGCTCGGCGACGTCGATCGCCTCATCGCCGAGGCGCACCGGCGCGGCATGCGCATCATCCTCGACCTGGTGCCGAACCACACCTCGCACGAGCACGCCTGGTTCAAGGACTCGCGCGCCGGGCGCGGCGCGACCAAGCGCGACTGGTACATCTGGCGCGACCCGGCGCCCGGCGGCGGGCCGCCGAACAACTGGGTGGGCAGCTTCGGCGGGCCGGCGTGGACGCTCGATCCCGCCACCGGCCAGTACTATCTGCACTCGTTCCTGGCCGAGCAGCCGGACCTCAACTACCGCAATTCGGCGGTGGCGCGCGCCATCGAGG
>JBOHWA010001115.1:0-2392 GCA_050735855.1 Binatia bacterium | reverse complement strand
CTGCGCGCCAGCTCGGCGCGCAGCGACTCGTCGAAGCCCACCGCCGCCCACTTGCTGGCGCTGTAGTCCGCCAGGCGGGCGACGCCGATCAGGCCGGAGGCCGAGGCGATGGTGACCAGGTGGCCGCGGTTGCGCTCGATCATCGCCGGGAGAAACGCCTTGCAGGTCCAGAAGAGCGCCAGGACGTTGATGTCGAACGTCGCCTGGATCTTGGCGTCCGGCAGGTCGAGGAAGTCGTGGCCGCTGACGATGCCGGCGTTGTTGATCAGCACGTCGACCGGCCCGCCGGCCGCTGTGGTTTCGGCCGCGCGCGCATACACCTGGGCGCGATCGCCGACGTCGCAGAGCACGCCGCGGGCTTCCGCCCCCAGCTCCGCGACGACCCGATCGAGCGCCTCGCGGTTGATGTCCCAGATGGTCAGGCGCGCGCCGCGCCTGGCGAGGGCCAGGGCCGTCAACCGGCCGATGCCGCTGGCGCCGCCGGTGATGACGACATGCCGTCCCGCGAGTTCACTCATCGATGCAGCCCTGCAGCTCGCCGCTACCCGACCGCGGCCAACTCAGGTGCGGCTTCGCGGCCGACGGGTGCCCCGGCCTTCGAGAAGACCATCGTGCCGTCGGCGATGGTGCCGTACCGGAACAGCATGATGTCCCTGGCGTAGTTCTGGTGCAGCTTCCAGGGCAGCTTGCTGCCCTGCTTGGGGAACTTGTGCAGCGAGCGCTTGAAATAGCCGGAGGAGAAGTCGATCCACTCTTGGGGGACGACCTCGGGATCGTTGAGGATCGGTGTCGCGATCGCGGTGCCGGTCGCCTGCATGTGATTCAGGAGGCGGCAGACGTACTCGCAGGTGAGATCGGCCTTCAGCGTCCATGACGCATTGGTGTAGCCGAACGAGCTGGCGAGGTTGGGCACGCCCGAGAACATCATGCCCTTGTAGCCGAGGGTATCGGCGAAATTGATCTGGCGGCCATCGACAGTCGTATCGAGGTCGCTGAGGAACTGCAGGTTGAGCCCGGTGGCCGTGACGATGATGTCGGCGGCGAGCTCGGTCCCCGACGTCAGCCGGATACCGTCGGCGGTGAAGCTGTCAATATGATCAGTGACGACGCTGGCGCGCCCCGCCTTGATCGCGTCGAACAGATCGGCGTCGGGCACCAGGCACAGGCGCTGCTCCCAGGGGTTGTACGTCGGCGTGAAGTGCGTGGCGATGTCGTAGTCGGGGCCGAGGTGGCCGCGCACCAGCTCGAGCAGCTTCTTCTTGACCTGCCGCGGCCGCGAGCGCGCCAGGTTGAAGATCCACATCTGCAACAGCACGTTGCGCCAGCGGATGAAGCCGTAGGCGAGCATCGGCGGCAGCCAGGTGCGCAGCCAGTTGGCGAAGCGGTCCTCGGCCGGCCGCGAGACGACGTAGGTCGGCGAGCGCTGCAGCATGATCACGCTCCCGGCGGTCTTGGCCAGCTCCGGCACCAGCGTCACCGCGGTCGCGCCGCTGCCGATGACGACGACGCGTTTGCCGGCGTAGTCGAGGTCCTGCGGCCAGTGCTGCGGATGCACGATGGTGCCCTTGAAGTCCCCGGCGCCCTTGAACTCCGGCGTGTAGCCCTCGGCGTAGTCGTAGTAGCCGCTGCACATGAAGAGGAAGTTGCAGGTCAGTCGCACGGTCGCGCCCGCGTGCGTGGCCTCGACGGTCCAGCGGGCCGTGGCCGAATCCCACCTCGCCGCGTCGACGTGGTGGCCGAAGCGGATGTGCTCGTAGACGCCGTACTGGGTCGCGGTCTCGTCGAGGTACTTCAGGATCGAGTCCCCGTCGGCGATCGCCTTGGCCTCGGTCCATGGCTTGAAGTTGTACCCCAGGGTGTACATGTCGCTGTCCGAGCGGATGCCGGGGTAGCGGAACAGATCCCAGGTGCCGCCGATGTGGGCGCGGCCTTCGAGGATCACGTAGCTGCGATCGGGGCAGTTCGTCCGCAGGTGATAGCCGGCGCCGATGCCGGAGATCCCGGCGCCCACCACCACCACATCAAAGTGCTCGATCATGATGAGGCCTCGCTTCGCTTGGACTGTGGGGCCGACGCCGCCCGAGCGCGGGGGGGGCCGGATCCCATCCCCGGGACGCTACCAGATCGCGCCCGCGCCTAGCGAGAGACCCACAGGTGCTTCCCAGGGGTGTGGGCGGCGGCCACTTGGCTCCACTTGAACGCCGCGCCCCGGTCCGGACCTGATTGCGGGTCACCGTCGCGCTGCCCGCCCGGCCCCGGACCGGGGTCGGGCGAACCAGTCCCAAGGCGGTAGTGGCTCAGTTTGAGGCTCAGGTCAGCCTCGCGATGAGTCACGCAGCCGGCGAGTGGCAGCCCGGTGGATGGCGCCGGGCCCTCGGCGCCGGGCTGAACC
>JBOHWA010001114.1:0-5327 GCA_050735855.1 Binatia bacterium | reverse complement strand
GATCAGCACGGCGCCGAGGGACCGACGCCCTCCACCAAGCTGCCGCTCGCAGGCAAGGTGACTCACCGCGAGGCTGAACCCACCCCAAACAGACCCGCCACCGGACGGCGCCGACACGCGGCGCCCTCCCATCGCGGGCCGCTTGCGTATGCCAGCCGCGCCCGCCATCGTACAGCGCTCGTTTGTTATGCCGCACCCCGTCGTCCTCGAAGAGCTGACGCTGCTCGCCCAGGTGCGGGCGGCGTTGGAGAAAGGCCCGGAGCACGCCGCCCCGACGGAAACGGCGGTGGTGCGCGAGCTCGAGCGGCTGCGCGAGGAGCTGGCCTCCGGTCGGGGCGAGAACGACCGCGCCGCCCTGCAGTGGGAGTGGAACCGCCAGTCATCGCTGCTGCGCCAGCTGCGCAGCGCGCGCGAGGCGCCGCAGGTGGCGGCGGGCTCGCCGTACTTCGGCCACCTGCGGCTGCGCGAGGAGGGGCGCGAGTGGGACATCTGCGTCGGCAAAGCCACCTTCATCGAGGGCGGCGTGTCGATCGTCGACTGGCGCAACGCGCCGGTCTCGCGCCTCTTCTACCGCTACCAGCAGGGCGAGGAGTACGAGGAGGAGATCGCCGGACGGACGCGCAGCGGCGAGCTGGCGCTGCGCCGCACGGTGGCCATCCGCGACGCCCTCCTGCAGCGCGTCGAGGCGCCCGAGGGCATCTTCCGCACCAACCCCGAGCAGCCCGACGGGTGGGAGGCCGACGCGCGGCCGCCGGCCCGCCTGTCCGGTGGCGAGGGCGCGGCGGTGCGTGTCTACACGCCGGCCGGTGGGGCGGAGCGCCGGCTCGGCACCAGCGAGCACGGCCGGCCGTTGCGCGCCGACAAGCACCTGCCGGACATCGCCGGGCTGATCGACCCCGATCAGTTCGAGCTGATCACGCGTGCCGACAGCGGCCTGGTGGTGATCCGCGGTACGGCCGGCTCGGGCAAGACCACCGTCGCGCTGCACCGCATCGCCTATCTGGCGTACGAGGACCCGACGATCGACGCCGACCGCACCCTGGTGGTGGTCTTCTCGCGCGCCCTGCGCGACTATGTCGCCCACGTCCTGCCGGCGCTCGGCGTGCAGCACGTGCGCGTCCACACCTTCCACGGCTGGGCCAGCGAGCTGCGCCGCCGCCTCTTCCCGATGCTGCCGCGCGCGCCGCGCGACGATGCGCCGCGCGTCGTGCAACGGCTGCGCAATCATCCGGTGGCGCTGGAGATCCTCGCCGACCAGGTGCAGCGCACGCCGGGCAAGCGCACGGCGCGCCAGGCGTTCGACGACTGGGGCAGCGCCTTCGGCTCGCGCCAGCTGGTCGAGGCGGTGGTGGCGCGCAGCGCCCCCGGCGCCTTCAACGCCGAGGAGATCGACCGCGCCTGCGACTGGGGCCACCAGCAGTATGCCGATCTGCTGGCGCAGCTGGCCGGGGAGCCGGAGGCGCAGGGTGACATCACGCCCGAGGACGAAGCGCTGCTGCTGCGCGCCTGGCAGTTGCGCGTCGGGCCGCTGACCGACTCGCGCGGCCGGATCCTGCAGCTGCGCCACGTCGCCATCGACGAGGTGCAGGACTTCTCGCCGCTCGAGGTGCGCGTGTTGCTCGACTGCCTCGACGAGCGGCGCAGCATGACGCTGGCCGGCGATACGCAGCAGCACGTGCTGCAAGAGGCGGGCTTCACCGCCTGGAGCGACTTCTTCCGCCACCTCGGTCTGGGCGGCACCGAGGTCAGCACGCTGCGCGTCAGCTACCGCTCGACGCGCGAGATCGTCCAGGTGGCGCAGGCCGTGCTCGGCGACCTGCGCGAGGACGACACGCCGCCGCTCACGACCCGTTCCGGACCACCGGTCGAGCTCTTCCGCTTCACCGACCACGGCGCCTGCGTCGCCTTCCTGGCCGAGGCGCTGAAGCGTCTGGCGGCGGCGGAGCCGCTGGCCTCGGTGGCGCTGCTGACGCCCTCGCCGGAGCTCAGCGGCATCTATTTCAACGCCCTGCGCGACGCCGAGGTCGAGCATCTCGCGCTGGTCGAGGAACAGCGCTTCCGCTTTGCCCCGGGCATCGAGATCACCGAGGTCGCCGAGGTCAAAGGATTGGAGTTCGACTACGTCGTGCTGATCGAGACCAGCTCGACCTGCTACCCGGATACCGCGGTCGCCCGCCGGCTGCTGCACGTCGGCGCGACCCGCGCCATCCACCAGCTGTGGCTGACCAGCATCGCGACGCCGTCACCGTTGCTGCGCGGCGCGCTCAGCTGATCTGATCCGGTCGAGCATCAGCTGGAGGGCGCCTTGTCCGGCGGTGCCCAGGAACTCAGCAACCAACAACGGATTACACGGATTGAGCGGATTTAACCGAGTAGGCTCAGAAATCCGCTCAATCCGTGTAATCCGTTGTTGGCTCTCTCCGGGCAACGCCGCCTTACCCGTCGTCGCGGCCGTTGCGGCGGGCGAAGCCCTTCGGGCGGCGCTTGCGCAGGCGGCTGGCTTCCTTCTGGCGCTTCTCGGCCTGCTCGATGAGCTGCTGGTGGCAGCTCGGCGCATCGGGCGGGGCGGCGAGCACATAGGTGCCGTCGGACTGCATCGCCCAGGCGTCGCGGTTGGGGGCGAGCTGGGTGTCGAGGACGACGCGCAGATCCTTGCGCAGGCTCGCATCCTCGACCGGCACGACCACTTCGATGCGGCTCTCCAGGTTGCGCGTCATGCAGTCGGCGGAGCCGATCAGATACTCTTCCTCGCCGCCGTGGCGGAAATAGTAGATGCGGCCGTGCTCGAGGAAGCGGCCGATGATGCTGACCACGCGCACGCTCTCCGACAGACCGGGCAGGCCGGGGCGCAGCCGGCAGGTGTCGCGCACGATCAGGTCGACGTGCACGCCGGCCTGTGAGGCGCGGTACAGGGCACGGGTGATGTCGACGTCCTCCAGCGCGTTCATCTTGAACTGGATCAGGCCCGGCGATTCCGCCGAGTGGTGCGCCACTTCGCGCTCGATCTTCTCGATCAGTGCCGGCTTGAGCAGCGTCGGCGCGGGCAGCAGCTTGCGGTAGTTGCGCTTCGGCCGGTAGCCGGTGGTGAGATAGTTGAACAGCTCGGTGAGGTCCTGCCCGATCTCCTCGTCGCAGGTGAGCAGGCCGACGTCGCTGTAGAGGCGCGCGGTGCCCGGATGGTAGTTGCCGGTGCCGATGTGCGCGTAGCGGCGCAGCCCGGTGTAGTCCTGGCGCACGACGAGGATCACCTTGCAGTGCGTCTTCAGGCCGACGACGCCGTAGGTGACGTGGATGCCGTCCTCTTCGAGCCGGCTGGCGAACTCGATGTTGGCCGCTTCGTCGAAGCGCGCCTTGAGCTCGACGACCACCGCGACCTGCTTGCCGTTGCGTGCCGCGGCACTCAGGTGGCTCAACACGTGGCTGTCGGCCGAGGTGCGGTACAACGTCATCTTGATGGCGCGCACCTTGGGGTCCTCGGAGGCCTGGTGCAGGAAGCGCTCGACCGAGGTGGAGAACGACTCGTAGGGATGCTGCAGCAGCAGCGAGCCGACATCGCGGATGGTGTGGAAGATGTTGCGCGTCGACGGCAGGCGCGGGTGGTCGATCGGGTGGTGCGGCGGGTCGTGCAGGCTGGCGTCATCGAGGCTCGCCACTTCCATCAGATCGCGCAGCGCCAGCGTGCCGTCGACGTCGACCACGTCGGCCTGCTCGTCGAGACCGAGCTCGGCGGCCAGCATGCCGCGGTGCACGCGGCTCATGCCGGCGCTCACCTCGAGGCGCACCATCGGCGCGAAGCGGCGATCGCGCAGCTCCGACTCGATCATCGCCAGCAGATCGTCAGCTTCCTCCTCGTCGCGCTCGGTGTTGGCGTTGCGGGTGACGCGGAAGAACTCGCACGAGGCCACCGCCATGCCGGGGAAGAGCAGGTCGAGGTTGTGCGCCATGACGTCCTCGAGCGGGACGAAGCGCGGCGACGCGCCGACGCGCACGAAGCGCGGCAGGCCGTTGCCGACCGGCACCTTGATGCGGATCAACAGCGGGTCGGTCTCCTTCGGATGGTGCCCGCTGACCAGCAGGTTGAGCGAGAGGTTGGAGATGAACGGGAACGGATGCGCCGGGTCGAGGGCCAGCGGCGTGACGAGCGGGAAGACGGTCTGGAGGTAGTGCTCGCGCAGGGCGGCCTGTTCCTCGACGCTGAAGTCGGCGTAGCTGTGGATGTGGACGCCGCGCGCCTGCAGCTCGGCGGTGAGGTCGGCCAGCAGCCGGCGTTGCTCGATCTCGAAGTCGCGCACCACCGCCAGGCACTCGTCGATCTGCTCCTGCGGCGAGCGGCCGTCGACCGTCTTCTCCTGCAGCCCGGCGGCCACCTGCTGCTTCAGGCCGCCGATGCGTTTCATGAAGAATTCATCGAGGTTAGAGGCGGTGATCGCAAGGAACTTCAGCCGTTCGAGCAGGGGGTTCTGCACGTCCGACGCCTCGAACAGGACGCGGCGATTGAAGGCCAGCCAGGAGAGCTCGCGGTTGAGATAGAGCTCGGGCGCGGCCAGGTCGGTGACCGGCGTCTCGACCGGCATGCCCGCCTCCGGTTGCGCGTCGCTCGCCGGCCGCGGGGCGGCGCGGAGCGGGCTTGGTGCGTCGGCGCTGCGGTCTGACAAAGAGCTGGTCTTGGGCACGGCGTCCTCCGGCGGCCGAGCATGGCGCGCGCCGGCCGCCGCTGCAACCGCGTTCACAACCCCGCCAGCGGGGCGACGGTGAAGAAGGCGGTGGCCAGCACAGCCAGCCACAGCCCGCCGCGCACGCGCTCGAGCAGGAACCGGGTGTGGGGGATGGCGCTGGTGTGCGAGGACATCGGAGCGAAGGGAGGAGGGGGTGGCGCGGGCATGCGCGCCGGCAACTGCCGCGCCTCGGCCAGAGTACTGGAGCGGACCGGCCTGCGGAAGCCGGAATCTGGGCACCGCTGCCAGCGGCGGGATGAGTGCGGCGGGCCGCCACGCAAGCAGCGTCGCGCAGACGGTTCAGTCGGGAGAATCGACATCCGTCCCCGAGAACGTCGTCTCGCAGCGCGGCCGTCCGGCTGCGGCGCAGGCGATGGTGTGGGCAACTATCTCAAAGACGGCGAGTCCGGGGTCGGCGGCGATCACGGCATCGGGACTGGGCTCGACGTAGGCGTCGGGATCCCAGTGCACCTCCGGGCCCGCGATGCCGGATGCATGAATGGCCTCGGCGACCACGGCCGCGATCAGCTGCTGGCCGCGGATATTGAGGTGGACCGCTTCGACGAAGAGGTCGTTGCCGACCAGTCGCGGACCGCTCGCACGCAGAAAGGC
>JBOHWA010001113.1:0-6273 GCA_050735855.1 Binatia bacterium | reverse complement strand
CGCGTGCACGGCGCCGAGGGACCGGCGCCCTCCAAGTCGAACAAGCCCGAGGGCGAAGGTTGCCATGCCCGCGGTTGAATACGAAGCCGTCATCGGTCTCGAGGTCCACGCCGAGATGCTGACGCAGTCGAAGATCTTCTGCGGCTGCTCGGCGCGCTTCGGCGCGGCGCCGAACGAGAACACCTGTCCGCTCTGCATCGGCCTCCCCGGCGTCCTGCCGGTGCTCAACCGCCGCGTGGTCGAGTTCGCCATCAAGGCCGGCCTGGCGACGCACTGCGAGATCGCGCCGCTGAGCCGTTGGGCGCGGAAGAACTACTTTTATCCGGATCTGCCCAAGGGCTATCAGATCACGCAGTACGAGCTGCCGATCTGCCTGCGCGGGCGGATCGACTTCGAGGTCGACGGCCAGGCCCGGTCGGTGCAGCTGACGCGCATCCACATGGAAGAGGACACCGGCAAGAACATCCACGACCAGCACGGCGACGCCAGCCTGGTCGACTACAACCGCTGCGGCGTGCCGCTGCTCGAGATCGTCAGCGAGCCCGACATCCGCACGCCGGCCGAGGCCGCCGCGTACCTGCGCACGCTGCGCGGCATCCTGCAGTACATCGAGGTGTGCGACGGCAACATGGAGGAGGGCAGCTTCCGCTGCGACGCCAACGTCTCGGTGCGGCCGCGCGGCAGCGACACCCTCGGCACCCGGGCCGAAGTGAAGAACATGAACTCCTTTCGCGCCGTCGAGCGCGCCATCGAGCACGAGATCGCGCGCCAGATCGACCTGGTGTCGCACGGCGAACGGGTCATCCAGGAGACGCGCCTGTGGGACCCCGACCGCGAGGAAACCCGGCCGATGCGCTCGAAGGAATCGGCGCACGACTACCGCTACTTCCCCGACCCCGATCTGCTGCCGCTCGAGGTGCCCGATGCCTGGGTCGCCGAGATCCGCGCCGCCATGCCGGAGCTGCCGGACGCGCGCCTGCAGCGCTTCGTCCAGGCCTATGGCCTGCCGGCGTACGACGCCGGCGTGCTGACGGCGCGCAAAGACGTCGCCGACTATTTCGAGGCCGCGCTGCGCACCCACGCCAACCCCAAGGGACTGAGCAACTGGGTGATGGGCGATCTGCTGCGCATCATCAAGGAGCGCAAGCTCGACGACGCGCTGGTCATCCACGACTGGCCGGTCCGCCCCGAGCACCTCGCCGCGCTGGTGCGGCTGATCGACGACGACACGATCAGCGGCAAGATCGCCAAGACCGTGTTCGAGCAGATGGTCGAGACCGGTCAGGATCCGGCCGCGATCGTCGCGGCGCAGGGGCTCAGCCAGGTCACCGACAGCGGCGCGATCGACGCCGCCATCGCCACCGTGCTGGCGGCCAACCCCGACAAGGTGGCCGAGTACCGCGGCGGCAAGGACAAGATGTTCGGCTTCTTCGTCGGCCAGGTGATGAAGGCGACGCAGGGCAAGGCAAACCCGCAGAAGGTCAACGAGCTGCTCAAGCAGCAGCTGGACCGCTGACGGGCAGCGGGAGGACAGATGGCGCGTTTGTACAAGGACATCACCGAAACCATCGGGCACACGCCGCTCGTGCGGCTCAACCGCGTCACCGAGGGCCTCAAGGCGGAGATCTACGGCAAGTGCGAGTTCTTCAACCCGCTGAGCAGCGTCAAGGACCGCATCGGCGTGAACATGCTCGACGTCGCCGTGCGCGCCGGCAAGGTCGATCCGGACACCGTGATCATCGAGCCGACCAGCGGCAACACCGGCATCGCCCTGGCCTTCGTCTGCGCGGCGCGCGGCTACCGGCTGATCCTCACCATGCCCGACTCGATGAGCATGGAGCGGCGCAAGCTGCTGCGCTTTCTCGGCGCCGAGCTGATGCTGACGCCCGCGGCGGAGGGCATGACCGGCGCCATCCGCAAGGCCGAAGAGCTCGCCACCCACCATCCGAAGGCCTTCATCCCGCAGCAGTTCCAGAATCCGGCCAACCCGGCGATCCACCGCGTCACCACCGCCATCGAGCTGTGGGACGATACCGACGGCCGCATCGACATCCTGATCAGCGGCGTCGGTACCGGCGGCACCATCACCGGCGTGTCCGAGGTGCTCAAGGAGCGCAAGCCGTCGTTCCGCGCCGTCGCCGTCGAGCCACTGCACTCGAACGTGATCTCGGGCGGCCAGCCGGGCCGCCATGCCATCCAGGGCATCGGCGCCGGCTTCGTGCCGGCCATCCTGAACACCGGCATCATCGACGAGATCGTCACCGTCAGCGATGATGACGCGCTCGGCACCGCGCGCCGCGTCGGCCGCGAAGAGGGCATCCCGTGCGGCATCTCGAGCGGCGCCGCCATCTGGGCCGCCCTGCAGGTGGGCGCCCGGCCCGAGAACGCCGGCAAGCTGATCGTCGCCATCCTGCCCAGCTCAGCCGAGCGCTACCTCAGCACCGCGCTGGTCGAAGGGCTCGCCTGAGACCCCGCGCGTCGGCATCGCGTCCCCTCGCCCGCTGTGGCGGCGCCTGAGACGGCGTTCGTCACGGCGTCAATTTCCCCTTGATGCTTGACTTTGGGGAGCCAGTTTAATGAAACTGCCGCCCGCTGGGCTGGGTGAGGGGCACATGATGAAGGACGCGCAAGCAGCAACCGGCAACACGGTTTTTCTCGGGCGGAGGTCCGCCCGGACCGGCCGGTGCACCCTCGGCCTGCTCCTGGCAGCCCTGATCGCCAGCCCCGCGCTGGCCGCGCCCACCGCGCAGCCCGAAATCGAGCTGATCAGCGTGACGATCCATGGCGAGGCCGCCGAGGGGCGCAGCGACGGGCCGGCGGTCGACAACCACGGCAATTTCGTCGCCTTCAACTCCGACGCCCGCGACCTGGTATCGCCGCCGCGCGCCAATCGGCGCAGCGAGGTCTATCTGCGCGTCCTGCTCGACGAAACGACGCTCATCGTCACCAACGCACCGAACGGGGCACCGGCCAACCGCCCCAGCGATGCCGGCGGCTTCGCCCCCGGCGTCAGCGGCGACGGTCGCTTTGTCGCCTTCTCGTCCAACGCCACCAACCTGGTGGCCGATGACAACAGCCTCTTCGAGTCGATCTACGTCCACGACCACACCACCGGCGAGACGCAGCTGATCAGCCGCGGCCTCGACGGCCAGCCGAGCAACGGCGCCAGCAACTTCCCGCGCCTCAGTGCCGACGGCCGCTACGTCGTCTTCCAGTCGCAGGCGAGCAATCTGGTCGAGAACGATACCAACGAATCGGTCGATATCTTCGTCTACGACCGCCTGGAGGCGGTCATGCGCCTGGTCAGCGTCAACGACGCGGGCGAGGCGGGCAACGACGACAGCATCACGCCCGATATCAGCGACGACGGACGGGTCGTGGCCTTCGCCTCGAAGGCCAGAAACCTCTCCGGCGACGTCAACTCGCGCGGCATCGGCCAGATCTATGCGCGCGCCTGGCAGGGCGGCCCCACGGTGCTGATCAGCGTCGCGGCGAACGGGTTGTCGGGCAACCTGGTGAGCTTTCTCCCCGTCCTCACCGCCGACGGCACCGAGGTCGCGTTCAAGTCCGAGGCCTTCAACCTGGTGCCCAACGACACCAACGGCGTCCCCGACGTGTTCGTCCGCAACCAGGCCGAGGGCTCGACCCAGCGGGTCAGCGTCGACAGCTTCGGCAACCAGGCCAATGGCCTGAGCGCCGCGCCCGGCATCAGCGGCGACGGCCGCTTCGTCGCCTTCGCTTCGTTCGCCTCCAACCTGGTGCTGGACGATGGCAACGGCTTCAGCGACGTCTACGTCTACGACCGCTTCCCGCCCGACCGCGCCCAGGGCACCATCGCGCGCGTCACCGTCGGCTTCGACGGCAGCGAGCCCAACGAGGGCGTGCCCGACTTCCCGGTCGCGATCAGCCTCGACGGCCGCTTCGTCGGCTTTGCCTCGGCGTCGTCGAACCTGGTGCCCAACGATCGCAACAACGATTTCGACGTCTTCCTCGCCTGCAATCCGTTCGAGGAGACCAACTGCGCCCTGCTGACCCCGACGCCGACGCCGACCGACGGCATCCGGCCCTGCGTCGGCGACTGCGACGGCGACGGCGACGTCTCGATCGGCGACCTGATCAAGATGGTGAACATCGCCCTCGGCCGGCGCGATGTCTGCGGCGACGACGGCGAGGGCCAGTGCCTGGCCGGCGACGCCAACTGCGATTGTCGGATCACCATCGACGAGATCATCAAGGCGGTGAACAACAGCCTCAACGGCTGCACCACCTTCGGCGAGTGCTCCATCCCGCAGCACGAGGAGATCTGCTGCGACATGCCGCCGACGCCGGGCACGCCGACCGCCACCCGGACGGCCACCCCGACCCCGCCGGTGACGCCGACCGCCACCCCGACCACGCCCGGCACCCCGGTCTGTGCCGGCGACTGCAACGGCAACGGCACCGTGAACATCGACGACCTCATCCGCATGGTCAACATCGCGCTCGGCCTGCAGGTGATCTGCCCCAGCGACGCCGGCCCCGGCTGCCTGGCGGGCGATGCCAACTGCAACTGCCTGATCACCATCGACGACATCATCAAGGCGGTGAACAACAGCCTCAATGGCTGCACCATCTTCCGCACCTGCGGTGACGAGCCGATGTGCTGCGCCGTCCCATGACACACGCTGGAGGGCCCGGGGCCATGACACTCGCTCGCATCGCGCTCACGCTACTCTTCGCCCTCACCTCCGCCGCCACCGCGCGCGCCGTCGTCATCACCTGCGAGGGCGGCCCCGCCATCCCGGGCGGCCAGGCGACCTTTACGGTCGGCTTCAGCGTCGAGGGCGAGGAGGTCGTCGCCGGCACGCAGAACGACATCGTGTTCAACCCCGACATCTTCGAGCTCAACGGGGATTCGTGCACGATCAACCCGGCCATCGGCGACGGAACCGAGCCGGGCAAGACGCTGGCGAACAACCTCCTGCCCGACCCCACCCGCCTGGTCTCCCTCGTCCTCTCGCTGGAGAACGTCGTGCCGATCCCCGTCGGCGCGCTCTACTCCTGCACCTTCGACGTGGCGGACGACGCCCCCCTCGGCACCTACCAGCTGGTCAACACCAATGCGGGAGCCAGCAACCCCGCGGGCGACCCGTTGCCGGCGACCGGCGAGGACTGCGTCGTCGAAGTCGCCGAGGCGACGCCGACGCCGACGCCGGAATGCACCGAGGACGAGGACTGCCCGCCGGGCCAGGTGTGCGTCAACGAGGAGTGCGTCGTCGCCACCCCGACGCCGACACCGCCGGGCTACTGCACCGACAACGACGACTGCCCGGAGGGCCAGGTCTGCGTCAACAACATGTGCGTCACCGCGACGCCGACGCATACGCCGATCGGTTACTGCACCGACAACGACGACTGCCCGGCCGGCCAGGTCTGCGTCAACAACATGTGCGTCACGGCGACGCCGACCCCGACCCCGATCGGCTACTGCACCGACGAGGAGGACTGCCCGGAGGGCCAGGTCTGCGTCAACAACATGTGCGTCACGCCGACCCCGCGCAGCAGCGGCGGCGGCGGCTGCAGCTGCGAGATCGACCGCAACGCGCCGCGCTCGCATGCTGCGGACGTGCTGGCCGTGCTCCTCCCCGCCCTGGTGCTGATCGTGCGCTGGCGCCTCAGGCGCCCGCGCGCCTGATCAAGGACCGTTGGACGTTTTCCGTTCCCGCGTTGTGCGTCGAGACGCAGGACGCGAAACGCGAGACGTAGCAACGACTGCCCGCGGAGGCCGACCAGCGCCGGCCGGAGGGCGCGCCTGCAAAGGCGCGCAACCTCAGGTGTTGCGGTAGACGATCAACCCGTGCGTCGGGTCGTAGGGTGAAACGGCGACGGTGACCTTGTCGCCCGGAATGACCTTGATGTGGTAGCGCCGCATCCTCCCGCTGATCTTGGCCACGAACTGCTGGCCGCGCTCGGATTCGATGCGGAAGAGCCCACCGGTCATCACTTCCTTCACTACGCCCTCGATTTGGATCAGGTCATCACGCGCCACGCGGTACTCCTCTTGCTCGGAAAGGCAGAAATCTCTTCTCGGGAGGGGGAAAAATCTCTCGACCCATAGCAGACGCCTTGGCCAGAGGCCAGACATTCCCCCGCCGGGTAGTGGCTCAGTTTGAGGCAAAGGTCAGCCTCGCCGTGAGTCACGCTAACGGCGAGTGGCAGCCTGGTGGAGGGCGCCGGTCCCTCGGCGCCGTGCTGAACCTAACCGCGGTGCGCGCGGCGAGCACGGCGCCGAGG
>JBOHWA010001112.1:0-2396 GCA_050735855.1 Binatia bacterium | reverse complement strand
GGCGGATCTCGCGCACCTGAGCGCGAGCACCGATGCGCTGCGTCGGGCGCAGACGTCGTTGGGCGTCGCCGCCCTGCTGGCCTCGCGGGCCCGCCGCGGCGACATCCAGCGGATCGAGGCGACGCTGTCGGCCGTCGCGCGGCGCATGGCCGGCGATGTCCTGCGCGTCGCGACCGGCGCCGGCGGCGCGCGCGGTCGCCTGGCAGTCGCCCGGCGGCTGCTCGGGCTCGGCGACTTCGCCGCGGCGCAAGGCAACGGCGTGATCGCGGTGGGCCTCTTCGGCAGCGCGCTGGATCTGGCCGCCAACACCATCACGTTCGACGTCGCGCTGTTCGAGGCGAACATCGCGGCGATGCTGGGCAACCAGACCGTCGGCCACGCCTTCTCGATCGCCTACCTCGGCCAGCTCTATCAGGACGGCGAGAGCGCCGGGCTCGCTCGCACCGCCGCCGACGCACCGGCGACCGCCCAGTCGCCGAGCAAGGAGATGCACGTCGCCAGCGTGAGCAAGACGCTGACGACGATCGTCACCCTGCGCCTGCTCGAGGAGAGCGGCCTGACGCCCGAGGCGCTGATCGCGCCCTACCTGCCGGGCAACTGGGTGCTCGGCGACGGGGTGGACCAGCTGCGCTTCCGCCACTTCATGACCCACACCAGCGGCTTCGGGCAGATCGACGCCGGCAACAGCTACGAGGCGCTGCGCACGGCCATCGCGACGGACGTCGGGTCGCAGTCGTTCAGCTACAAGAACGCCAACTTTGGCTTGATGCGGGTGCTGGCGGCCGGGCTGCAGGGCATCGACCCGGTCGACTACGGCGAATTCGACGCTGGCACGCTGACGACAGCGGCGTTCCTGCTCTACGCACAGTTTCTCTACGATTCGATCGGCGTCGAGGTCGGCTGCGCGCCGAACGACGCCACGCCGACGCTGCAGTACCGCTTCCCGGATGACGGGACCGCTGGCTACGTCGAGCCCGATCGCCAGCTGTCGTGCGGCGGCTTCGGCTGGTTCATCAGCTCGGACGAGCTCGCCGCCGTGCTGAGCCATCTGCGCCACACGGAGACCCTGCTGTCCGCGTCGGCGCGCGGCGCCATGCAGGAGGACTTCCTCGGTTTCATGGACCCAGCCAACTACAGCTTCATCGGCGGCACCTTCGGCGTGTACTCCATGCACGGCGGCGACTGGCGCCACGGCGGCCGCGAGCTGCACTCGTGCGTGGTCGCCTTCCCGATCGCGGTCGAGGTCGCGCTGGTCATCAACTCGGCACGCGGCGTCATGCCGTACCAGTGCACGCTGCTGCAGAGCGCCTTCGACGACGCCTGGGTGGCGAACTGAACCCACGCGCCCCTGCGGGCAGCCCACGCCGTTCCGCCAGTCCAGACCTGCCGCGGCTCTGGTTCGGCAAGCTTGCGCGTTCGCCCTGCAGCAGCATCCGGGCGGCGGCGAGCGAGTCGGGCGACACGCCTCCCAGCATGCCGAAGCAACGCCGCGTATGGGCAGGTCGGTATCCTCGTCGCCGGAACGCGTCGGCGATTGAATTGTCCCACCGCGCAATGGTCTGATCGGCGCTGGGGGGAACGGCGATGCGCATCATCAACCCGATCTGTCACGCGATGTGGTCGTTGACGCCGTATGACAAGTGCGACTTCCGCTGCGTCTACTGCTGCACGCGCGTGCAGGGGACGTCGAGACCGATGGTGCCGGTGGCGGAGTTCACCGACACGCTGCAGCGCGAGCTCGACGCCATCCCCGCCGACGACCTGCTCATCGTCGGGGCCTTCTGCGATGCGTACCCGTATCTCGAGGACAGCCTCGGCCTGACCCGCGGCGTGATCGAGCGGTTGGTGGCGCAGGGGCGCAAGTTCGACGTGGTCACCAAGTCGACCACCATCCTGCGCGACATCGATGTGCTGGCCGGCTGGCAGCACGAGCGCCAGATCTACATCTCCATCTGCTCGGTCGACGATCAGGCGCTCGGCCAGCTCGACCCCGGTGCGCCCACGTCGGCGGCGCGCTTCACCGCGCTGCGTACGCTGTACGACGCGGGCTTCAGCGTCGCCGTCAACGTCCTGCCCTGGATCCCCGACGTCACCGACACCGCGGCGCTGATCGCGCGCACCCCGGCTGACGTCACCATGGTCTTCGCCCCACTCCAGTTCGGCCCCGACCGTTCGGCGATGAACCTCCTGGGGCGGCGCTACACGCGGGACGAGGTGGTCGAGCGCTACATGGCGGACTACCAGCGCTACGGCCACGCGCCCAACACCTCCTGGGTGCGCCCGTCGCCGCCGCCGCTGGAGAACGACCCGCTCTACCGCCTGCCGACGCTGGACCCGCCGGCGCGCTTCCCGATGCTGGCGGCGGTCGGCCGGCGCGTCCGCTCGGCCCTGCGGAG
>JBOHWA010001111.1:0-1930 GCA_050735855.1 Binatia bacterium | reverse complement strand
ACACCATACTGGTCGCCGACCGTGGCCGCGTTGACCTGAAACTCGCCGCCGACCGGCATGCCGCTGCCGTCGAAGCGGCGCGCGAAGACGCCGTAGCCACCGCCATCGCTGCCCTGGTCGAGGAAGTTGCCATCCTCCCACGCGACCACGAAGCCGCCATCCGCCGTCGCCGCGACGTCGGCCGAGCCCTGAAACCCTATCGTCGTGAGGTTGACCTGGAACCCGCCGCCGAGCGCCGCACCGGCGCCGTCGTAGCGGCGCGCGAACACGTCGTCGTAGTCGTCCCACACGATGACGAACCCGCCGCCCAGGGGGCTGACTGCCGCCGCGCCTTCGAGCAGGGCCGACGCCGTGTTGACCTGGAACTCGCCGCCCAGGGCGGCGCCGGCGTTGTCGTAGCGGCGCGCGAAGACGTCCTGGTAGTCACCACCCTCCCCATAACCCTGCCAGACGACGACGAAGCCTCCGTCGGCGCCGACGGCGACGGCGGGCGCTTCCTGCGGCCCGGCGGTGTAGTCGTTCACCGGGAACTCGGCCCCCTGCTTGACCCCGCTGCTGCTGTAGCGCTGACCGAAGATGCCGATGTAGTCGCCGTCCTGCTCGAAGCTCTCCCAGACGACGACGAACTGCCCACCCGGCGCGATGGCCATCGCCGGGGCGGTCTGCAGTCCGACGGTGTAGGTGTTGGCGAGGAACGCGCCGCCCACCGGCTGGCCGCGCGCGGGCGCTCCCCACGCGATGGCCACCAGCGCCAGACCCAACCCCGCAACCCGTTTCATCCGCCTCACTCAACGGCGGCCCCACGGCGCCGCCGCGGCTACTCTGCCCGAGTGACCGCGGGCGGGGAAGCGGAAACTTCTCCGCGCGCCTAGAGCGACCTGATGCGGATGTTGCGGAAGGCGACGCGGGCGCCAGGATAGAGGTGAAGACCGATGAAGCTCGGCGCGCCCAGCCGGCTCGGCCTGCCGCGCGACGGATCCGGGTTGACGAACGAGGACACCACCTCGCCGTTGAGCTGCACCGTGTAGCGGTCACCCTGGGCGGCGATCTCGAAGTCGTTCCACTCGGCCGGTGGGTGCGCGGCGCGCGGCCGCAAGCGCTGCTCCGGCTGGTTGAAGATCGCGCCGGTCTTGTGCATGCGCGTCGCGCCCGGGATACCGACCTCGTCGATCTGTACCTCGAACCCCTGCTGGATGACGTCGAACACCGGGTTGCGCGCGCCGTCCTCGGGCGGCGCCGGGAAGCGCAGGAAGACACCGGACGCGTCTTCGTGGCGCCAGCGCAGCCAACGCAGGCGCAGGACGAAGTCGACCGGGGTGGGCATGGTGCACCACAGCATGCCGAGATCGTCGCCCGGAACCGATTCCAGACGCCCGTCGACGACGACGAAGCCGCCGCGGCCGGCCATCCGCCAGTTGGCCATCGAGGTGCCGTCGAAGAGCTGCGTGAACCCCGCTTCGGCCCGGCGCGGCGAACCGTCGCGCAGATCGACCGGGGCCATCGCCTGCAGACCGGCGGCCGCCGTGCCGGGAGAGTCCAGGCGGCGGAAGAAGGCGGAGTCTTGAGACCAGTCCATGGATGGCCGAATCCACGCAACCGCCGTGCCATTTGCGCTGCCCCTGCGCGCCGCCATCCCAGTGACCGTGAGCGTCCAGCGCCGTGGCCAAGCGGCGGCCACGTCCGTCCGGTGGAGTGGACGGGTCCGGCGCGGCCCGCGGGCTCACGGCTTGCGCAGGCCGTACTGGCGGATCTTCTTCTGCAACATCACGCGGCTGATGCCGAGGGTCTTCGAGGCGCGCGAGGCATTGCCGCCGTGCTGGCCGAGCACCTGCGCGAGGTACTCGCGTTCGAACACCTCGCGCGCCCGCCGCAGGGTCAGCTCCACGCCCGGCAGCGCGACGCGCGGCGCCGCCGCCGCGCGCACCCGGTC
>JBOHWA010001110.1:0-2626 GCA_050735855.1 Binatia bacterium | reverse complement strand
AGGCAACAACGGATTACGCGGATTGACCGGATCTCTGAGCCCTACTCCGAGAAATCCGTCTAATCCGCGAAATCCGTTGTTGGTTTTCTGAGTTCTTAGGCAAAGCCGGCCTCGCCCTCCCGTCTCAGGCAGCCGTCGCCAACGCGCTGGCGACCAGCGGATGCTCGCGCAGTCCGAGCGCCTCGAGCAGATCCGACTCGAGCAGGCCGGCGCGGCGCGCGCTCTTCATCACCTGCGGCAGGCGATGGCCAGCGATGGCGGCGGCGCGGGCGCGCGCGTTGACCTCCTCCTGTTCGCGCAGGAGCTGCGGGGCGAGGGCGTCGGCGTTGTCGACGCCGCCCTCCTGCAGGCGGTGCACCAGACGGCGCAGCATCAACGGACCCGGCTGATCGGTGGCGGCGAAGAGGATCTGCCCGAGCCAGCGGCGGGCGAACTGCAGGCGCGCCTCGAAGGAGCTGCGCTTCATGAACTCGGCGACGTAGAGGATGCCGAAGCCCATATGGCGGCTCTCGTCGCGCGTCACCAGGGTGAGCAGCTCGCGCACCAGCGGGTGGCGCGCATGGCTGCGGATGCTCTCGAAGATGTCCATCGCCACGCTCTCGAGGAAGAACTGCTCCGTGGCGATCAGCTCGAGCGGTGCATCGGCGGCCAGCAGGGTGTCGAACATCATCTCGGTGCCGAGGTCGATGTCCTCCGGCGCCTCGCCCATCTTCTCCAGCAGGCGCCGATACGCCAGGTGGTGGCGCGCCTCGTCCATGGCCTGGGCGGCGGCGTGGTTGCGATAGTCCTCTTCGCGCACGCAGAGGCTGATCTTGGCACAGACGTCCTGCGCGACGCTCTCGCCGACCTGCAGGATGTTGATCATCCGGCCGAGGGCGCGGCGCGTCGCGTAGGTCTTCGTCGCCTCGGGCAGGGCGAGGAAGGTCGGCGTCTCACCGAAGGCCGCCCAGCTGTAGTCCACCAACGGATCGTCGGGCGCGATGGTCTGCAGCCAGTCGAGGTCGCGATCGATGTCCCAACCGGCCGAGTGCGCCTTGGAGAACAGCGCATTGATGCCGGGATGGCCGGTGTTCTCGAGATGCAGCAGGTCGCGTGTACGCATGGCGGCACCATATGGTTCCTGCCGGCGCCGCGAAAGAGGCGTCGCCGGTGATCTGGCCACCTGGTCACTGGTCACGTCTCTGGTCCGGGTCGTTGAGCCGCCAGCGCGCGGCTTGCTACGCTGCCCCGCATGGGGACGATCGTCGCGGTCGCGCTGCTGGTGCTCGGAGCGGCGTTGGAGGTGTGGGCGGGACTGGCGCTGGGCCTGCGCCGCTGGCTCGATCTGGGCACGGCCGCCCCCGATCCCGCTCTGCCGATGCTGGTGTTGGGTGGTCCCTTCGGGCTGACGCGCCATCCACAGACGCTCGGCTTGATCCTGCTGCTGTCCGGTGGCGCGCTGTGGGTGGGGCGGCTCGGCGTGTGGCTCGTCGCGCTGCTGCTGGTCGCGCTGCTGATTGTGCGGGCCTGGCAGGATGACCAGCGGTTGGCGCTGCGGTTCGGCGCCGCCTACGAGCGCTACCGGCGCGCGGTGTCGTTTCTCGTCCCCGGGATTCCCTGATTCGAGCCCCTGAGGAGAATTGATGGATCGTCGACTCGAGACTGCGATCGCCGCCGCCAAGGCGGCCGGGGCGGTCGCCCTGGGCTATTTCCGCACCGACCTGCAGGTCGAGCGCAAGCAGGATTTCTCCCCGGTGACGGTGGCCGACCGCGAAGCCGAGCAGCGCGCCGTCGAGGTGCTGCGCGACGCGTTCCCGGAGTACGGGATCCTCGGCGAGGAGTACGGCGAGCAGAGCGGCCGCGGCGCGCGCTGGATCATCGATCCGATCGACGGCACCAAGAGCTTCATCCGCGGCATCCCGTTCTTCGCCACCTTGGTGGCGCTGGAGGAGGACGGCGAGATCACCACCGGTGCCGTCTATGCCCCGGCCATGGGCGATCTGCTCTACGCTCAGAAGGGCCAGGGGGCCTTCGACCAGAACGGTCCGCTGCACGTCTCGCGCATCGACAGCGTGCGGCACTCGATGCTGGTCTTCGGCGGCGCCGGCTTGCTGCGCCTGCGCGGCTACTGGCCGGCCTACGAGCGCCTGGTCGACAACTCCGGCCGCCAGCGCGCCTATGGCGACTACTTCGGCTACACCTTCATCGCCCGCGGCCAGGCCGAGGCGATGATCGACGTCGATCTGAAGCCCTGGGATCTCGCCGCCCTGAAGATCATCATCGAAGAGGCCGGCGGCCGTTTCACCGACTTCGGCGGCCGCGCCACGGCCTTCGGCGGCAGCGCCATCGCCTCCAACGGGCTGGTGCACGACGAGATCCGGCGGCTGATCGACGCGGTGTGAACGGCGTAAATCGCAGGAAACGCCTTGGACCGCCTGCCGGTGTATGCTTTCATTGCACGTCACAGCAGGCATTCCCGCTGCGACGCGGATCGGAAAGGTGAGGCAGACGATGCGGCATTGGATGGGATGGGGAGGAGCGGTGGGGGCGACCGTGCTGCTGGCGGCGTCGCCGCTGTGGGCCACAGGCCGTTGGACGGAAGAGGACTTCCTCAACAAGGCGCGCCTGACCAAGCCCTATGTGGTCG
>JBOHWA010001109.1:0-4355 GCA_050735855.1 Binatia bacterium | reverse complement strand
GGCGCAGGAGACGCTGGTCGGCGCCCTGGCGCGCAGCGACGGGCGCACGCCGCGCTGGCTGCTGGTCCCGCTCGACGACCGCCTGCCGGTGATCGAGATCATTCATGCCCCCGGCGGCGCGGAGCCGAGCGAGGCCGATCTCGGCCTGATCGCGCTGGTGCGGCCGACGCGCCCGGCCACCGCCACCCGGCCGCCCGGCGGCACGCTCGAGCAGATCCTCGGCGCGGCCGACGATCCGCAGGTGCAGTTCCTTTCGATCGTCTACGAGTACGGCCTGCGGCTCGAGTTCCCGCCCGCGGTGCTGGCCGAGGCGGCGGCGCTGCCCGACGATCCGAGCCCGGCTGACTACGCCGACCGGCGCGACCTGCGCCACCTGCCGTTCGTCACCATCGACGGCGAGAGCGCGCGCGACTTCGACGACGCCGTCTGCGTTGCCGACGCGCCGCACGGCGCCACCCGCCTGTGGGTCGCGATCGCCGATGTCGCCCACTACGTCCGTCCCGGCTCGGCGATCGACGCCGAGGCGGTGGCGCGCGGCACCAGCGTCTACTTCCCCGACCGCGCCATCCCGATGCTGCCGCCGCAGTTGTCGAGCGGCCTGTGCTCGCTCCTGCCGAACCGCGACCGCCTGGTGCTGGTCGCTGAGCTGCTGCTCGACGGCGCCGGCGCGCGCCACTCGGTCGAGTGCTATCGCGCCGTCATCCGCAGCCGCGCGCGGCTGACCTACACCCAGGTCGCGGCGCTGCTCTCGTCGACCGACACCAGCGAGATCCGCGCCTGGCGCAGCGAGCTGGCACCGCTGCTGCCGCAGCTCGAGCACCTGCTGGCGCTGATGCGTGTGCTGCACGCGCGGCGGGTGCGGGCCGGTTCGCTCGATCTCGACCTGCCCGAGGCGCTGGTCGATCTGTCGGACGAAGGCCGCAGCGTCGGCGTACGCCTGCTGCAGCGCAACGATGCGCACCGCCTGATCGAGGAGCTGATGCTCGCCGCCAACGTCGCCGTCGCCGAACACCTGCGCGGCCACGGTCTGCCGCTGCCCTACCGCATCCACGAGCCGCCCGTGGCGCGCGACGTCGACGAGCTCAACGAGCTCCTGCAGCCGTTCGGCTTCACCGTCGACTATGAGGAGGCCGTGCGCCCCGCCGACGTGCAGCGCCTGCTCGATCGCCTCGAGGGCCACCGCCTGGCGCGGGTGTTGTCGCGCCAGATCCTGCGCGCCCTGCGCCAGGCGCGCTACAGCACCGAGAACGCCGGCCACTTCGGCCTCGCCTTCCCGATCTACTGCCACTTCACCTCGCCGATCCGCCGCTACCCGGACCTGCTCGTCCACCGCCAGCTCGGCCGCCTGTTCGACGGCGCGACCGATGCCGCGCAGGCGGCGGCCGCCGCGCTCGCCGCCGACAGCGCGCGCAACTCGCAGTCCGAGCGCGGCGCGATGGAGGCCGAGCGCGCCATGCTCGATCTCAAGAAGTGCGAGTTCATGCTCGAGCACCTGCTCGAGCCGGAAGCGGCGACCGTGGTGACGGTGATCAGCGCCGGCGCCTTCGTTGAGCTCGACGCCTACCCGATCGAAGGCCTGGTGCGCGCCGAGTCGATCCCCGGCGACCGCTGGGTGTTCGTCGACACCGAGCGCGCCCTGAAGGGCCTGCGCACCCGCCAGCGCCTGCGCCTCGGCGACCGCGTCGTCGTCGAGGCGATCGACGTCTCCCTGCAACGCCGGCAGATCGACTTCAGCATCGTCCGCCGCCTGGAGACGCCCGCGCCGGAGGGCACGCGAGGCAAGGCCAAACGGAAGGTCGCGCGGCCCTCGAGCCCGCGTTCCACCCGCCGGGCGGCGGCGCGCGCAAAGTAGCGCCTGCATCGGCTGCGGCGCTGCGCGCCGCTCAATCGAGAGCGGGCGAGCCGCCTGCGCTCCCAGCACGAGCGTCCGACATTGCAAGCGACGACCAAGCCCAGCTCGCGAACTGGGCGGGGATAGCCGCGCGAGCCAGCAGGGTGCCCACGCTGGGAGCGCGGGCGGCCCGCCCGCTCTTCGCCGCGCGAGTGACCTGCCCCTACACCGGGTTGCGAAACTCCGGCGGGCGCTTCTGCATGTTCGCCTGCACGGCCTCGATCTGGTTGGCGGAGCCGAGCAGGCCGACCTGCAGCCGCTCTTCCAGCAGCAGGCCGTCGGTCACGCTCAGCAGGCTGGCCTGGTTGAGCAGCTGCTTGCCGGCGCGGATCGCGTCGGGGGATTTGCCGGCGATCTCACGCGCCATCGCCAGTGCCGCGCCGCGCGGGTCCTCGGCGACGCGGGTGACCAGCCCGAGCGCGGCGGCCTCGCTGCCGGAGACGACGCGGCCGGTGAAGGTCAGCTCCTTGGCGACGTCGAGGCGCACCAGGTGGCGCAGCGTCTGCGTCCCGGTCATATCCGGGATCAGCCCCCACTTGATCTCCATCACCGACAGCTGCGCGTCGGCCGCTGCGATGCGGATGTCGGCGCCCAGCGCGATCTGCAGCCCGCCGCCGAAGGCCGCACCGTGGATGGCCGCGATCACCGGCACCGGCAGCTCGGTCCACACCCAGGCGGCGCGCTGGGCGAAGTTCGCCGGGCTGTTGGCCGGGCGCTTGAGCAGCGTGTCGCCGGCGTTCTCGTTGCCCGCCATGGCCATGAAGCTGGCGAAGTCGAGTCCGGCGCAGAAGGCGCGCCCCTCGCCCGACAGGACGACCGCGCGCACGGCGCGGTCGGCGGCCAGCGTCTTGCCGGCGTCGTTCAGCGCCAGAAACATCGCCTGGTCGAGCGCGTTGAGCTTCTCAGGGCGCGCCAGGCGCACATCGGCAACGCCGCCCTCGATCGATATCGTGACGCGATCGGCCATGGTCCTCTCCTCCGTACCGGCGAACCTCTCACTCCCTCCGGGCTGGAGCAAGAGCCCTTGGTTTGCGCGCCAAACAGAGCTATCGAGCGGGATTGTTGTCCGGCCTTTTTTCTAACGCAGAGGGCGCAGAGGGTCGCAGAGGAAAGGCGACTGAGTTAGTGAGTTTGGCCTTCTGACCTCTGCGGTCCTCCGCGCCCTCTGCGTTAAAAAGATCAGATCGCACACATCATGAATCTACACGGCTACGTCCATCCCGACTTCTGGCCCGTCGCCCGCTCGCTGACCCGGCAACTGCAGCGCGGGCCGCGCGGCGGGGCGGCGGTGTGCGTGTACCACCGCGGTCAGAAGGTGGTGGACATCTGGGGCGGCGTGAAGGACGCGGCCGGCAACCCGTGGCAGGAGGACACCATGTCGGTGTCGTTCTCGACCACCAAGGGCGTCACCGCCACGGCGCTGCATCTGCTCGTCGACCGCGGCCTGCTCGACTACGACGACAAGGTGGCCAAGTTCTGGCCCGAGTTCGGCCAGGCGGGCAAGGCCGACGTCACCGTCCGCCAACTGCTCTGCCACCAGGCCGGGCTCTACAACATCCGCGGCATGATCGACGCGGCGCCGCGCATGCTCGACTGGCAGTATATGACCGACATGCTGGCGCGCAGCACGCCGGCGATCCCACCCGGCTCGGCCAGCGCCTACCACGGCATCACGTTCGGGTGGCTGATCGGCGAGGTCATCCAGCGCGTCTCCGGGCGGTCGTTCTCGTCCTTCATCGACAGCGAGATCGCCACACCCCTCGGCCTCGACGGCCTGTACGTCGGCGCCGCGGCCGAGCTGGTGCCGCGCGCCGCGCGCCTGCTGGTGCCGGACAGCGGCCGCCGCCGCATGGCCGGCCTCGATGTGCGCATCCGCCGCGTCCAGCGCCTGTTCACCGCCTTCCGCCTGCCGGTCGATCTCGGCCGCATCGGCGATGCGCTGATGCCGGCCGGGATGGACGACTTCGAGTGGGACACGCCCGCCACGCTGGCGGCGTCGATCCCCGCCGCCAACGGCCTCTTCACCGCCCGCGCCCTGGCCAGGATGTACGCGGCGCTGGCCAACGGCGGCAGCCTGGACGGCGTGCGGCTGCTCTCCGAGCGCACGCTCGAGCGCGCCCTGCAGGTGCAGACCAAGCGCATCGACCTGGTGGTGCCCTTCCCGATGCACTGGCGCCTCGGCTACCACCGCGCCGCCACCACGCGCGGTACGCCGCCGCGCGCCTTCGGCCACTACGGCTTCGGCGGCTCCGGGGCCTGGGCCGATCCCGATCGCCAGCTGTCGATGGCGATGGTGCTCAACAGCGGCATCGGCACCCCGTTCGGCGACCTGCGCACGTTCCGCATCAGCGGCCACGTGCTGCGCTGCGCCAACCGGCGGTAGCCGGCACCGTGCGAGCGCCGCTGGAGGGCGCCGGTCCCTCGGCGCCGGGGGTGGAGTAGGGCGGGGTGCCTTGGCGGCGAG